>JBNKQT010000170.1:0-3931 GCA_050297115.1 Ensifer sp.
CGGGCTCGTCGGGGCGATCATAAATGGTTGCGCTCTCGGTTTTGTAATACTCGCCCTCAAAACTCACGCGCTCTTCCGTCCACAGCTGGCGCATCAGGCGAACGGCTTCACGCAGCCGTGCAAATCGCTCCTTGCGTTCAGGCCAGTCACAGCCTGTTGCCGGTACTTCATTCAAACCTTCGCCCGTGCCGATACCGAGAATAATGCGGCCGGGGAACATGGAGCCAAGCGTGCCAAAACTCTGCGCCACCATGGAAGGGTGATGGCGGAAAGTGGGGGTAAGAACCGAGGTTCCCATTACAATCCGTTCAGTTCGCGCACCTACTGCACCCAGCCACACAAGCGCATGCGGCGCATGGCCGCCCGTGTGCCGCCAGGGTTGGAAATGGTCAGAGATGAAAACGCTATCAAGGCCAACATCTTCTGCCTGAACCGCAAAATCCATCAACTCACGCGGAAGAAATTGTTCTGCTGATGCCTTATATCCAATGCGTAACATTCATCGTTTCCTGTTTCAGTGATCTCAAGCGTCTTGGAACGCACGTTCCCGCTGCTTTTTCAAAGGTGTGTTGATCCAGGCTTCCAAAGGGGCCGCCTGCATGGCACGTTGGTGACGTTCCTCGCTGGCCAGTCCATAGAGTGTGGTGCGCTGCCGCGGCTCGCGCTCTGCAGCCCGAATGAGCGTTTCCATTTGCCAGGGCGCATATTCCTGCCCGTGAACCGCACCCGCTGCCCGGGTGATGCTCTCGTTCATGAGCGTGCCGCCCATATCGTCTGCACCGGAATTCAGGCAGAAGGCAGCGCCTTCCTGCCCCATCTTCACCCAGGACGTCTGCACATGATCAATCACGCCATGAAGCGCAATCCGCGCCACAGCATGCATCAGCACGGCTTCGCGCCATGTGGGCCCCTTGCGCGATTTGCCGCGCAGATAAATTGGAGCCTCCAGAGCCACGAAGGGCAGGGGGACAAATTCTGTAAATCCGCCAAAAGCAAGCTGATGTGCGCGGAGCTTCAAAAGATGACGTGCCCAATGGGCGGGCCGCTCAACATGACCGTACATGATGGTCGCGGTACTTTTGAGCCCTGTGGAATGGGCAGCCCGCATCACGGCAAACCATTGCTCGGTATTGATTTTGTCAGGCGCAATGACAGAGCGAATTTCATCATCGAGAATTTCTGCCGCAGTTCCTGGAAGTGAGGACAGGCCCTCACTCTTTAGTCGGCTAACAAAATCCGTTAGCTCTAACCCAAGTGTCGCCGCACCTTGCCAGATTTCCAGCGGTGAAAAAGCATGGATATGGATGTCCGGTGCAGCCTCCTTGGCAGAACGCAGAAGGTTCAAGTAGGTTTCGCCGGTATAGGAGGGGTGAATGCCTCCTTGCAGGCATATCTCTGTGGCTCCACGCGTCCAGGCCTCGCGCACGCGCCGGGCGAATTCATTGAGGTCGAGATCATAGGCGGGGCCGCGCAGTGCTTCGTGCATCTTGCCTTTGGAAAAGGCGCAGAACTGGCAGCCATAGGTGCAGACATTCGTGTAGTTGATATTGCGCGTCACTACATAATGGACGCAGTCGCCATTGGCCGATTTGCGTAAGGCATCCGCATGCCTGCAAACCGCATGAAATGCAGCACCGCGTGCGGAGAACAGTGTGACAAGTTCATCCTCGTTGAGCGCTTCGCCTGCAGGCTTGCTCAATATGGTTTCAACGCGTGCATCAGTATCACCCGAATGCCTGATCTGCGGCGGCATTTCCAGCGCGCCCGGCACCCAATTGCCCTCGAAAGCCAATCCTTCCGCATCTGCTGAACGAAGCACGGGCTTCAGCATTTCGTGATCGATCCATGTGTCGGCTGCGCGGATGTAACGCGGATAGACTGTCAGCCGGGGCACAAGTGTTTTTCCGCGACTTTCGGTAATCTGTGCAAGCCGCTCCAGGTTGGGCCAGGGCGCTTCCGGGTTCACATGGTCAATGGTGATGGGTGAAACACCGCCCCAATCGTTAATCCCGGCATCAATCAACTCCGTACCGGAGCCTGCTGCCAGATTTGGCGGCGCTTGAATGCTCACATCATCCGGCAGAATGAGACGTGCGGCTGCGATAGTCCATTGATGATCATGCGGGTCGGCAGGCGGAAAGGCCCGCATTTTTGTATCTGCCTTTGGCAGGAAGTTCTGCACGATTACTTCCTGAATGTGACCGTGGCTGAGGTGCGTATCGCGGATTTTCAAAAGCGCATCCAGCCGCTCTTCACGCGTTTCGCCAATGCCGATCAGAATACCTGTGGTGAAGGGCACCTGTGCAACACCCGCAGCTTCCAAGGTCGCAAGCCGAATATCGGGGTTTTTGTCGGGCGAGCCAAAATGCGCGCCGCCACGCTCGCAAAGTCGGTGCGATGTACTTTCCAGCATCATGCCCATGGAGGCGCCAACGGCGCGCAGCTTTCGAAACTCTTCGGCATCCAGGGTGCCGGGGTTCAGGTGCGGCAGAAGGCCGGTTTCGTCGCGCACAAGCTTTGCAACATGGGCCAGATAGTCAACGGTGGTTTCAAATCCGAGCTCCGCGAGCTCCTCGCGTGCTGCTCGATAACGCAGCTCCGGCTTCTCCCCGAGCGTGAAGAGCGCCTCGCGGCAACCCGCTTGCGCGCCTTCTTTGGCGATTGCAAGCACTTCATCAGCGGTGAGATAGACCTTCTGATTTTTACGCGGCGGTTTGGCAAAGGTGCAATAATGGCAAACATCCCTGCAGGCTTTGGTAAGCGGTATGAAGACCTTCGGCGAATAGGTCACATAGGCTGGAAAGGCAGCATCGCGTTTGGAACATGCTGCTTGCAGAAGCGTGCCGGGGTCACCCGCCAGAAGCTCACGGATATCTGCATCCAGGTTGGCATGCATCACATCGCTCCCGTCTTTGCCAGCTGTCGGCAGTAGCCCCATTCTTCCAAACGGCGCGATGTGTGAGGCCCGGTTTTATGACGCGCTATCATTTCAAGATCTTGCGGCTGGTCGAGATCATATTCCAGACCGGATACTTCAATCGTCTCAATGCGGATGCCGCGCGTTTGAGCGGCTTCCACATGCCGCTCGAAACTGCACGGTCCAAAGGCAAATGGAAGCTCTGTTCGCGCAGCCAGCAGCAATGCGTTTGTTCCATCACGGTCATGCGCTGGAACGGCCGCTACGCCACTTTCGTGCTGAAGGCTTCGGCTGACCGCATCAATATCGACACCCGTTGCTACTGGCAGATCAGATGGCAGAACGAGGAGACGGGTGTCCGGGTCCTTCTTTCTGATCCAGTTGCGTGCAATCTCCAGCGCGCCGTTCAGTTCGCCCGCCTTGTCGTCAATCACACGTGCCCCGAACTGCCCGGCAATGAAAGCAGCTTGAGGATCGCTGCTGACGACGTATATATCTGCGATGGTTGTGGCTGCCCGCGCGGCTTGCAGAACATCTCGCAGCATCGCTTCGGCAAGCTGCATGCGCTGTTCAGGCGAGAGGACGAGCGAAAGTCTCCCCTTGGCAAGCGCAAACGGTTTTACCGGGATGACCACGTTCGTTTTCATCTCAGCCGCTCCGCAAATTCAAGAACGGTTTTGGCAAGCGCACGTTTGGCCTCTAGGTCCACCATCATCGTATTCGCCGTTGCCACTGGCAGTTGAAGACCGACAGAGGCAAACTCTATTGCTTGCGATGCATCCCGTTCGTCCAGAATGTAGCCATCATAAATATCAGCATGCAGACGTGCTGCTGCAGATGCCGTAACCGGCAGACCAAATCCTTGCATCATGGAGGCCGTCGGGCCTTTGATCGCCGCGCCGCCGACAACGGGCGTGACGCCGATAACCGGGGCCGGACTGTCTTTCAGTGCCTGCCGCAAGCCAGGAACAGACAAGACCGGCCCGATGGATAAAAACGGATTGGAGGGGCAAA
>JBNKQT010000171.1:0-2941 GCA_050297115.1 Ensifer sp.
AGAGAAAAACGATGGCCTGGATGAACTGCGCGCAGCCATTAATTTTGCAGTCATACCAAGGACCGATGATTAGAACTCATCTGATGATGGGCTGACATGGCCCTCCGAGTAGGAAAATACCGCAGTCACGATGCCGTAGCAACGTGCGAGGATTTTGACGCCCGCGGTTTTCGCCTAGCCAGCTTGCAAAAGCGCTCCGCTCATATGGGTTCTAATCATTGGCCCTTGGTATCAGTATCTAGACAGAATTCAGCCACGCCACGAACAGAAAAGCCAGCCCGTCAGTAAGAACCGACTTTGCCTTTCGCAACAATCGGCCCGTTCGGCGCGCCCGTCTTTGAACCGCCAATAGGTTCCAAAGTAACAGTCAATGTCGCGCCTTTGGTTGTAAGACCGATCATTTCCGGCACCGAAACAAAGCCATCGTGTTCAGAAGGAATAACACCCAGCGATACCGGAGGCTGATCACCATCAATCAGCCACAGTTCAAGCGACGCCTCTTGCGGATTGGCATTTGCCAATGGCCTGAACTGAAGAGTCCCCGACGCCTCATCATAATAGGCCATAAGGCCGACTGCACCAGCTTCAGATGAAAGCCTTGCTGCCTGTGAGGGCGCACCCGGAGCGGCATTCCATAGAGCATTCGGGCCTTCTACAAGCAACAGCAAGGCAACCGCCAGAGTAGCAAGTGTCGTACCGCGCCAAAAAGTCAGTGACCTCCACAAAGAAATGCGCTCAACTGGTGCATCGGGACCGAATAGCTCTTCCTCCATCTGCGCAAAAACACGCACCGGCGGCACAAGGTCAGGCCCATATCGATCATCAAGACCGGTCAGGTTCTCCTCCCAACGGTTCACCATGGACGCGAACGCCCTGTCGCTTGCAAGGCGCAATTCCACGGCCTGGCGCTCGTCCTCCCGCAAAACCCCAAGCACGTACTCTCCAGCCAGAACTTCGTCCCGGCTGCGGTCGCCTCTTTTGTTTTCTGGTGTATTCATCGCAACGATACGTCCCTCAGCGCCCGAGCAATTCATCAGCCTTAGCGGTCTTTGCCAAACCTTTGCGGCATCAAGTCAGGCGGAACTTTGTATACCTCCACCAGCACTCAATAGCCAATCCCCCAATATCACCAGCCCCCGCCCGGTAACCCTTGTCCTGCTTCAATTCTCCCATACATCTGCCCATTCTTCCAGCCTCTGAAAAGGAGTGAGACACCTTTTTGCTGGCAATGCACTACACAAAAGCTCAATCACATTGCCATCAAAACCAATGGGCACTGCCCACATCACAGGTCAATGCCCTCGGCAACGCTTATATCCGTCCCTTCAGCAATTCCGGCCAATTGGAGCAGTTGAGGTGTTTTCACCCGGAATAACTTGGGCTAAGAAGTGCTTGAAAACATCAGGGGTTCGTTCATGTCCGCATCAGAAAGTGAAATTCAGGCACGTCTGCTCGCTCAAGCGCTGCCATACATGCAACGCTACGAAGACAAAACTGTTGTCGTGAAATATGGCGGGCATGCCATGGGCGATGCTGAACTTGGCAAGGCTTTCGCTGCCGATATCGCGCTTTTGAAACAGTCCGGCGTAAACCCGATTGTGGTTCACGGCGGCGGCCCGCAAATCGCAGCGATGCTTAAGAAAATGGGCATTGAAAGCCGCTTTGAAGGTGGCCTGCGCGTGACTGACGCCAAAACGGTCGAGATTGTTGAAATGGTGCTTGCCGGTTCCATCAACAAGGAAATCGTCGCCATGATCAACCAGACTGGCGAATGGGCCATCGGCCTTTGCGGCAAGGATGGTAACATGGTCTTTGCCGAAAAAGCGCACAAGACGATGATCGACCCTGACTCCAACATCGAGAAAATTCTTGATCTCGGCTTCGTGGGCGAAGTCGTCGAAGTTGATCGCACCCTGCTCGACCTGCTGGCGAAGTCAGAGATGATACCCGTTATCGCCCCCGTTGCACCCGGTCGCGATGGTCATACTTACAATATCAATGCCGACACGTTTGCAGGCGCCATTGCGGGATCGCTCAATGCAACCCGCCTGCTCTTCCTGACGGATGTGCCCGGCGTGCTCGACAAGGATGGCAACCTGATCAAGGAACTGTCTGTTGGCGAAGCTCGGGCGCTGATCAAGGATGGCACCATTTCTGGTGGCATGATCCCGAAAGTGGAAACCTGCATTGAAGCCATTGAGAAAGGTGTGGAAGGTGTGGTCATTCTCAACGGCAAAACCGCGCACTCGGTTCTTCTTGAAATCCTGACTGAAGGCGGCGCAGGAACACTAATCGTTCCTTGATACGAAAAAAGGCCGGAAAACCGGCCTTTTTTCATTCTACCGCCGGGGCTGGCTGCATATTAGGACGCCGCCCCACCGGCGCGGGGTTCTTGAGCAGGAATATGCAAACCAGAACCACCGCATAAGCAACCAGATTGTAGATCAGCGCCTGATTCAAGGCATGACTGAAGCCCACCTGCGGTGTTGCGCCGGCTGCCATTTTCGCCATAAGGTTGCGGAAGAAAATCTCGCTCACAATTGCAACGCCGAGAGCTCCACCGGCCTGCTGAAGCGCCTGCAAGGCACCAGAGCCCGAACCGGCATCCTTGTGCGGAACGCCTGCCAGGATGGTTTGGAACAAGGGCGAAATAGCCACCCCCAGACCAATGCCGGAAACCAACAACGGCACCAGGTACAAAGTGTGGTCCAGAACCTCACTCTCACCGTCCGCCAGAAGGCGCACGATCAGCATGCCACCGAAGAGCATGATGATGCCGACAGCAATGCGCTGCTTTTGCCATTTAAAGCCGATGCGACCGGAAATGATCGAGGCCAGAAGGACACCAACGGAAAATGGCATTGTCGTCAAACCGGACCACAGTGGCGTCAAACCGTATCCCTGCTGCAGATAGAGTGCAAAGATCAGGAAGAAGGAAGGC
>JBNKQT010000172.1:0-7834 GCA_050297115.1 Ensifer sp.
CCTAAAAAAGAAAGTTTGTCCTCAATGCGAGGCCTGTGTTCCGGAGCTAGACCGTCTCTTTCTTTCGGCGCTTGACGAGGGCCATGCCGCCCAACCCGCTCACAAGTAGCAGGCCGCCAGCAGGCAAGGGAACTGACGAAACTGGTGTGTAGGTGATGGCCTGGAAACCAGCGCCATTTGCAATATTCGACCCCAACTGCAAGTTCAGAGCAGAGACGCCCGTTGAACCTGGGTTAGCCGTAAAGCCTACGCAATTGATAAAAGCGTCGAGACAAAATGTATGTGCGAGAGCACTGCCGCCAGTTGCTTGGGCTACGAAGCTACCGGCCACAATCTCGCCGTTCAGCACCGTGAAGTTGTTGAGGTACTGGCCATTCCAGAGCGTAACCTCGTTTCCATAATCGAGTGAGCCGACACCTGACGGGAAGCTATCGATCGTCAATTTGGAGGCGGCTCCCGTACTATTGTCGTTGAGCCCATAGATTGTTCCCGTCAAAATTCCGTTCTGCGCGCCCTCAACATTGGCGAAACTGAAGTTGAAATTCAGAGCAAAGGCTGAATTCGCACAGGCGAGTGCAATTGCAGCGCTTAGTAAAGCTGCGGCTGGTTTGATTTTTGTGAAAAGCAATGTCCTATCCCCTTAAATTGCATTTTAAAAGACACGGAAAACGACCGTGGCGATTACGCTAGGGGGGTGAGACCCGGTTGTCTGTGATTGGGTTCACAGGAGGTTAAATTCATCGGTCTGGCGAGCAGGTCATCTGCAAACAAAAAAAGAACTCGAAGAATTTGGTGCGGGTGAGAGGAGCAACCTCGAATCAAACCACGCAGGTTGGGTTGGCAGGCGGCAACCTGCAAGCAAGGAATCCGAATTCGAAGAATTTGGTGCGGACGGCGGGACTCGAACCCGCACAGCCTTGGCCGAGGGATTTTAAGTCCCTTGTGTCTACCGATTCCACCACGCCCGCAGCGATAGGGTGAGTAACAAAACAAATCGGCGACGGCAATCGGCTTTGCGGGTCGTTGGGTGTTTTGTTGGGATCAATCGCGCCAGAAGAGGGGCGTGAAGATGATGATGACGGTGAGGACTTCGAGGCGACCGAGCAGCATGAGGATTGAGAGTACGTAGAGTACGGGATCCGGCATGGTTGCGAAATTGCCTGCGGGGCCGATGATTTCACCAAGGCCCGGGCCAACGTTTGAGAGTGCCGTGAGGGAGGCGGTGAGGGCTGTGAGGATATCGAACCCGAATGCGGCAATGATGCCGGTGTCTGCGAGCCAGAGGATGAAATAGCTGCTCAAGAACAGGAATACGGCGCGCTGGACTTCTTCATCAACCGATATAGGTCCGTAGCGGACGCGGAAGATCGCGCTTGGATAGATCAGCATTTTGAAGCCGGCGCGGATGGTATTGAAAATGACCACAAAACGGTAGGACTTGATGCCACCAGCGGTGGAGCCCGAGCAGCCGCCTGCGAAGGTGGCGAGAAACACAAGCGCCACCATGAAAGAGCCCCAGAGCGTGTAATCGAGACTGGCATAGCCGGTGGTCGACAGGAGCGAGGAGAAATTGAATGCTGAATGCGTGAGTGCGTAGAAGAAGTCGGTGCCATTGACCACGCGGGCATAAACGGCTCCTGCCAGAATGAAGACGGCGAGATAGGCCAGGAAAATGCGGATTTGCGGGTCGCGCAAGGCATCCAGCCTGCGGCGAACAACAAAGAGGATCAACACCGAAAATGGCAAGCTGCAGACTGTCATGAAAAAGGTAGCAGTCCACAGAAGCGGGATATTGTTGCCGAAGTATCCGAATGAGGAATCGTGGGTGGAAAAGCCGCCTGTTGGCATGGTGGTGAGTGCGTGATTGACGGCATCGAAATGGGACATGCCGAGCAGATCGTAGGCGATGACGCACAAGGCTGTGAGGGCAACATAAATGCCGATAAAGGCACTGGTGAAACTTGCAAGGCGGGCAAATGGCTTGTCGTTGGTGTCTGATGATTCCATCTTGAAGAACGCGATGCCGCCAACACGCAGGAATGGCAGAACGAAGAGGCCAAGGGCAACAATGCCCACGCCGCCCATCCACTGAAGCAGTGAACGCCACATCAGAATGCCTTTGGGCATGTCATCAAGGCCGGTCAGAACCGTGGAGCCGGTGGTGGTGACGGCAGAGACTGATTCGAAGATGGCGCGCGCGAAGGGCATTTTGGCGGCTGTCATGAGCGGGATTGCGCCTGCCACACAGAATACCAGCCAAAGCACATTGACGAGGAGAAAGCCCATACGGCGGTTGAAGGCTGGCGGGCGTCCGCGTGTTGCAAGCCCTGCAGAAAGCGAAATGCCGCCCACGATGAACCCGGCAAGCGCGAAATTCTGCCAATCACGGCTGCCATAGTAGAGGTCAACCATGGCCGGAATGAACATCGCGGTCGCCAGATAGAGGCCGCAAAGCGATGCGATATAAATAACGGGTCTGATGAAGTTGGTATTCACCTGGCTGTCTATGTCCCGTTCTTCCGGCGGTTGTTTGCCGGGGCTTGTCAAAATTCGGTGGCCCGTTAGGGTCGTCTATGCAATAGCCGTCTGTGGCGGCAATGACAATCAAAAGAGTGGATTTGTGAACAGACAAGCAGTTGATCAGGCAGCAGCAGCCATGCGCGCGCTCTTTCCCGAGACGCCTTTGCAGCGCAATGAACATCTCAGTGGGCGCTATGGCGCAGATATCTGGCTGAAGCGGGAAGACCTTTCGCCGGTGCGGTCCTACAAAATTCGCGGCGCGTTTAACTTCTTCCGCAAGGCGTTGGCTGAAGCAGAGCCAGCGACTTCGTTTGTTTGTGCCTCAGCGGGCAACCATGCGCAGGGTTTTGCCTTTGTTTGCAAGCATTTCGGGGTACCTGGCGTGGTGTTTATGCCGGTGACGACGCCACAGCAGAAGATTGCCAAGACGCGCATGTTTGGCGGCGAATTCATCACAATCCAGTTGGTGGGTGATATTTTTGATGAGTGCTACCAGGCGGCTCGGAACCTTGCTGCCGAGACCGGGGCTTGCATGGTTCCGCCGTTTGACCATGCCGATATTATCGAGGGGCAGGCGACGATTGCTGCGGAAATTCTGGCGCAACTGCCAGGCAAAGGATTGCCGGACCTAGTGGTGATGCCCGTTGGCGGTGGAGGACTTGCCTCCGGGTTGACTGGTTATCTGGATGAGGACTTGCTTGCCGAGAGTTTTCTGTTTTGCGAGCCGATGGGTGCGCCAAGCCTGAAGGCCGCGCTTGAAGCGGGCGAGCCGGTGACGCTTCCGAAGGTGGACAATTTTGTTGATGGCGCTGCGGTTGCGCGGATCGGAACCCTGAACTACGCGGCTTTGTCCCGGTTTTCGCCTGATCAGGTGATGCTGATTGAGGAAAATGCGATCTGCGCCACCATGGTGGACCTTTTGAATGTGGAAGGGATTGTTCTGGAGCCTGCAGGTGGGCTGTCGCTGGCGGCGCTGGAGGCGCTTGGGCCGGACCGGTTGAAGGGCAAGACCGTGGTTGCAATTGTATCGGGCGGTAATTTTGATTTTGAGCGGTTACCGGATGTGAAAGAGCGGGCAATGCGCTATCAGGGGCTGAAGAAATATTTCATTTTGCGATTGCCGCAGAGGCCCGGTGCGCTGAAGGACTTCTTGAACCTTTTGGGACCGGAAGACGATATTGCACGGTTTGAGTATCTTAAGAAATCGGCGCGCAACTTCGGTTCGATCCTGATTGGGATCGAGACGCTGCGGCGGGAGAATTTCGAGCATCTGACGGCGAATTTCGAGGCGGCAGGGCTTGGCTACGAAGACATTACCGACAACGAGATTTTGTCCAGCCTGATTATTTGATTTTCAGGGTTTGCCTCAGCCAATCGGTGATGGTTTCGGCCATGGGCGCGGTGGTGGCGGGGTTGAGGATATCGCCAGCCAGCACATGGGTGCTGAGGCCGCCGGGATTGCCGATATCATCCAGTCTGGCGGGAGCGCCCCAGCGTTTTGCGATCTTTTGTGTCAGTTCCGGGCGCACGACGTCGTCTTGTGATGAAATGAGGAAGAGGGCGGGGACCTGAATGTCTTCCACGGCAGTGTCGCGTGCGAGTTTGACGGACTGGGCCATGGGCAGGATCGCAAGTGTGGGGTAATTGGCGGTCCAGTAGGTGGCGTGTGCCTCATTGGCAGGATCAAAACCGCTGCGGGGACCGAGGATGGTGAGCGCAAGGCGTTCTGCCCACGGGCCGGTGAGAAGGAATTCACCACTGGCCTGGATGCCGTAGTTGGGCGAGATGAAAATTGCGGCCACAACGTCCTGGTTCAGTTTTTCGTGCGCCAAGGCCCAGGTGGCAATCGAGCCTCCTGTGGAGGTGGACATAATGATTACTTTTTCGCCGATTTTTCGGGCGATGGCGAGCGCTTCGGCATAGTCGTTGATCCAGCCGTTGACTGTCGCTTCGCCCATGGCGTCAGGGTTTTTGCGCCCGTGGCCCTGAAGGCGGGTAAAGTAGAGATTGGCACCAAGGCTGGCTGCCACGATATCTGGAAGGGGGCGGACTTCTGCAGCGGTAGCGGAAAAGCCGTGGATATAGATGATGGAATAGGGTGTTTTGGCCCTGGTGGCGGGGTCGGCCCAAAGAATTTGTTTCTGTGCGCCGTCAATGAGGTCGCTCCATTGCGCCTCGCGGGTTTGGAGGTAAGTGTCGGGTGATTCGCCTATTTCTGTCGGATTGAACCTGACTGTGAGGTCAGGTGCTGCTTGGGGGCCAAGGAAATAGACAATCAGGAGGGCCGCAATCAGGCCCAATATCAACAACGCCACTTTTCTGATCCAGATTAACACAGTCATTTCGGTCTCCCCCAAAGACCGAGACGATAGCCTTGGCATGGTTGTGATGACAAGTGGATGACAGGGCAATGGAAAAGATGCGGGGAGGGTTTCGGAAGCTTTTAAATGCCGATAAGCTTGGGCCTTGCAAATTCAACGACGGATGTAACGATGGCTTCTATATTCTCCAGGCTTGGCTCTCTTTTTTCCGGCGGCGGCTCGGAAGGTGCGACGGAAGAGGTGGTGCGCGAGCTGGATGGTGTGCGGGTGATTGCCACACCGATAAAAGAAGGTGGCACCTATCGTGTTGCCGGGCGGATTGAGAAAGACGTGGATGGCAAGCTGCTGGTGCGCCGTTTTATTCGGGCCGATGTTGTGAATGACCCAACAGAGGCTACGGAATTCACCTTGCGCAAGGGGCAGCAGATTGTTGAGCAGAATGGCCCTTCGCTTTTTTCCGACGGTGTTGAAGAGCGTAACGCCTGACCTTCAAGCCTTCGGTGGGTATCACCTTCAAGGTTTTCCGGGAAACAAATTGCCGCGTTCGGCCCAAGCGAGTGTAATGAGCGCGCCGGTGCTGCCAAGGAACAAGGCCAGCGCCAAAGGTTGGACTGTGCCGTTGTAAAACTGGCCCACAAGGCCGCCGAGAAGAGCTGCCAGCATGGTGGAGCTCGAGCCAACGACGGCTGCTCCCATGCCTGCCATTCTGCCCAGTGGTTCAAGGGAAATGGCGATGGCGTTGCCCTGCATGATGCTGACTGCACCAAGGGACAGACCGAAGAGGATGAAGGCCAGCGCGAATGGCGGGGTTCCCTGAAGGCTGGTGAGCAACAGAATGAGACCAAAGAGTGCATTGGCGGCAATGGATATGTGAACCACTTTGCGCGCGCCCAGAACGCGAATGAACCGTGTTGATGACAGCGAGATGGTGGCGGATATCAAAGCCGTGAAGGCAAAGGCGACGGGGAAAAGCTCGCCCAGGCCATAGAGTTCACCATAGATCTGTTGAACGGACACGATGAAGGAAAAAAGCCCGGCAAATGAGAGTGTTGCTGCAACTGTGTAGCCGACGGTGATACGGGTTGTAACAACAACCTTGAAGCTCTGGGCTATGGCAGAAAGGGATAAGGGATTGCGGTCTTCCGGCAAGAGAGTTTCGCGTAGCCTGAATGTTGTCCACAGCGCGGCCAGGGAGGCCACTATTGCCAGGAACCAGAATATGGCGTGCCATCCCCAAAAACCGCCAATCGCCTGACCGACAAAGGGTGCCGCCATGGGAACAAGCATGAAGACGGTCATGACAAATGTCATGATGCGGCCCATGGCGTCGCCTGCGAAGCAGTCGCGCACCATAGCAGCAACAACGGCACGCAAGGCTGCAGCACCAAAGCCTTGAACAAAGCGCAATACCAGGAGTGTCTCAAATGTGCCAGAGAGTGCCGACCCTGCAGAACCGAGCAGGAAGAGACCAAAACCTGACAACAGCAATGCTTTGCGACCGAACCGGTCGGAGAGCGGTGCGAAGATCAGTTGTCCGAGTGCGAAAGCCAGTGAGAAAGCCACGACAACCAGCTGTGGGTGGTTTTTGTTGGTTATGCCAAAGCTTTCGCCGATTTCGGGCAGAAGCGGCAGCATGATATCGATGGACATGGCCCCCATGGCCGACAGCAGCGCCGCCAGGGCGATGAACTCGACAATGGTGAGATTTGCGCGATCGACAAAACCGTCGCGTGGTGGGTGGTCAAGCTTTTCCGGCATTGGCTTTCTGGCGAAATGGCAATTGCGTCAAAGGAAAAGGTGTCTCCGAATATGATTTTCGAAGGCACCTGTTATTGATTTTTGATTGTTATGTTAAATAACTTTCAGGCGCAATCGACCATTTTGACGCGACAGCGACAGTGGTGTCCCGTAAGGCAGCAGTGGAGGGCCCAAGGGCCCTTCTGCATCAGGCTTCGGCAGCGCCGCGCATTTCAATGCCTGCGGATTTCAGGTGGTCCTGAAGTTCACCTGCCTGAAACATTTCGCGGATGATGTCGCAACCGCCGATGAACTCACCCTTTACATAGAGCTGCGGAATTGTTGGCCAGTTGGAATAGTCCTTGATGCCCTGACGGATATCGTCGTCGGCAAGAACATTCACGCCTTTGTAGTCAACACCGACATAGTCCAGGATCTGGGCAACCTGACCGGAAAACCCACATTGCGGAAATTGTGGTGTGCCTTTCATGAAAAGCACGACGTCGTTGGATTTGACTTCATTGTCGATGAATTCGTTTACGGCGGTCATTTTTCAATCCTTTCACGGGTTCAAGGCCCGGTGGTTTGATGAATATTTATATTTTCAGGGCGCTTCAGAGCCCCAAGTTCCAGCTTTTTGCATACCCGACGGAAAAGCGGTGTCCGCTTTGCCTGACTATGCTTTAGATAGCACGGCTTTGGAATAATTCCAGAGTGTGACGGTCAGCTTTCGCCGAAAACGCGTTTGAAAATCGTATCGACGTGCTTCGTGTGGTAGCCGAGATCGAATTTTTCGCGAATTGTTTCCTCGGGGAGTGCGGCACGCACTTCTTCATCAGCGAGCAGTTCTTCGAGGAAGTCCTTGCCCTGTTCCCAGACCTTCATGGCGTTGCGCTGAACTAGGCGATAGGAATCCTCACGCGATACACCTGCCTGTGTGAGGGCGAGAAGGACACGCTGAGAGTGGACCAAGCCTTTGAACTTGTTGAGGTTGGCCATCATGTTTTCCGGATAGACGACCAGCTTTTCGATGACGCCTGCAAGGCGGTTCAGTGCGAAGTTGAGGGTGATGGTGGTGTCTGGACCGATGCCGCGCTCAACGGAGGAGTGTGAGATATCGCGCTCGTGCCACAGCGCCACGTTTTCCAGAGCCGGGATGACAGACATGCGCACGAGGCGAGCAAGACCGGTGAGGTTTTCAGTGAGAACCGGGTTGCGCTTGTGCGGCATGGCAGACGAGCCCTTCTGGCCCGGCG
>JBNKQT010000173.1:0-7949 GCA_050297115.1 Ensifer sp.
CCAGTCGCCCTCTGAACCGACCTGCGAGAAGCCGATTGTCGTTGCTCCAGCCATGCCAGCAGCAAAGGATGCGGCAACAAAAACGCTGCCCGCGAGAATAGTCTTCAAAGACATTTAGATTCCTCCCAAGAATGTTTCTGAACCAACCCTCCCCGGCGGCACAGTGATAAAACCATATAATAGTATTATATAATTGGGCAAGTGCGAATTTGACTTTTGTGAAACTTTGTCGGTTTTTCAAAAATGCCGTTTATATTCAATTTGTTGGCTAGAAATTTGCGTTGCTTTTTCCTCTGGTTCTGACCGGGAAATACATAGGTGTAAATGTATAGGTTTGCAGCGGTTTGTTTCAGACCGCATTTGCAGGACGCGTAGAATCGACCTCTGCAGCGTCTGCTGCAAAGGTGAAATCAACAATGATTGGTGAGGTTTTGTGGCCACCAATCGGCAGGATTGGGGCCGGAGCCGAGCGTCTTAGTGCGGCGTCTTGTCCGGGTGCGCAGCGGCGAATGCCGGTATTGTTTCCAGATGTTCGCCAATGCGGGTGAGCTTGGGCATAGCGCTCATGTCTACCTCCCAGCGATTGGCATTATAAAGTTGAGGCACAAGGCAAATATCGGCGAGCGAAATACGCGTGCCGTAGCAATAGTCTCCACCTTCGATCATATCTTCCAATGCGGTAAGGCCCGGCGTGATGAACTCCTGCATCCAGCTTTTCATGGTGATATTGCCGTTTGAATTTTCACTGGCAAATTTGGCGACGCGCAGATTGCAGACGGGATGGATTTCCATGGCGACAGCATAGGCGAGGGCACGAACACGGGCGCGGTCCAGTGAACTTTCCGGCAGAAGGCCCATGCCGTGGGTTTCGTCCAGATATTCAATGATCGCCAGAGACTGGGTCATCATCTCGCCGTCCATTTCCAGCACGGGTACAAGGCCCTGAGGGTTGCGTGCCAGATGATCGTTGGCTTTCTGCTCGCCTTTCACCAGGTCCACGGGCAGGCTTTCATAAGGCAGGCCCGCCAGATTGAGTGCAATGCGCACGCGGTAGCTGGCTGATGAGCGCCAATAATCGTGCAGCTTGATCACTCATTCTCTCCCAAAAGTTTTTCCACGCCGGCTTGCAAGCCCTCAAAGGCTTCGCCGAGTTTTTCTTCAATTTCGCGCTGATACTGGATGGCAAGCGGCAGCAATTGCGCCATGAGTGCCTTGCCCTTTGGACTCAAGCCCAGGCACACAAGCCTGCGGTCATGGTCGTTCACGTGTTTGGTGACATAGCCTGCTTCTTCCAGGCGGGCCGCCGCGCGACTGACCTTGGATTTCTCCATGGCAACACGGCTTTCAATATCGCGAATCGAAACATTGCCTGCGGCATTGGCCGAGTGGGTAAGATGTACGAGAACACGCCATTCAGAAACAGAGATGCCATATTGTTTGCGATATTGCCGAGCGAGCCCTTCAGACAGCTTTTGCGCCGCAACGGTGAGGCGATAGGGCGTAAACCGGACCAGATCGAAATCTGGCAGCGGGCCCGTTTTCTGGTTGCTCATCGTTAAAACCGTCCTCATTCCTGTACAAGCGTGTTACCTTATAAGCGCAAAATTCGTTGCATATGCAATAAATTTCTTGACATCATTGCAAATGCAACGAATATTTCCGGCCAAGCCGCGCCTGAGATAAAGCGGCAAATGGAGGGATTAAGAGATGACAACCCACGAACTTCCTAAAAGTATGATTCGAGCCGTGAATGTGACCGGCACGCATGAGGGCTATATGCCCGGTTTCGGCAATGACTTCGAAACCGAAGCGCTGCCCGGCGCGCTGCCGCAGGGGCAGAACAGCCCGCAGAAGTGCGAATACGGCCTATATGCCGAACAGCTTTCCGGCACGGCCTTTACCGCGCCGCGCGGCCAGAACGAACGCACCTGGTGCTACCGCATTCGCCCGTCGGTGAAACACACAAGCCGTTTTGAAAAGATCGATGTTCCCTACTGGAAGAGCGCGCCGAATGTGGACCCGGACGTGATTTCGCTCGGCCAGTATCGTTGGGACCCGGTGGAAATTGGCAGCGAGCCGCTAACCTGGATCACCGGCATGCGCACCATGACGACAGCTGGCGATGTGAACACGCAGGTAGGCATGGCAAGCCATGTTTATCTCGTGACTGAATCCATGGAAGATGAATATTTCTTCTCCGCAGACAGCGAGCTTCTCGTTGTGCCGCAGGAAGGCAAGCTGCGTTTCTGCACCGAGCTTGGCATTATCGATATCGAGCCGAAGGAAATAGCGATCATCCCGCGCGGTCTCGTTTACCGTGTTGAGGTTCTCGAAGGTCCGGCACGCGGTTTTGTTTGCGAAAACTACGGCCAGAAATTTGATCTTCCCGGCCGCGGCCCCATCGGTGCAAACTGCCTTGCCAACCCGCGTGATTTCAAATGCCCGGTGGCAGCCTATGAAGACCGTGATGCCAAGAGCCGCGTTGTGATTAAGTGGTGTGGCCAGTTCCATGAAACATGGATCGACCATTCGCCGCTCGACGTTGTGGCATGGCACGGCAATTACTGCGCGTATAAATATGACCTGCGCACCTATTCGCCGGTCGGCGCAATTTTGTTCGACCATCCCGATCCATCGATCTTCACGGTGTTGACGGCTCCATCCGGTCAGGAAGGCACTGCCAATATCGATTTCGTTCTGTTCCGCGAGCGCTGGATGGTGGCTGAACATTCCTTCCGTCCGCCGTGGTACCACAAGAACATCATGTCGGAGCTGATGGGCAATATTTATGGCGTTTACGACGCCAAGCCGAAGGGCTTCATCCCCGGCGGCGTGTCGCTGCACAATATGATGCTGCCGCATGGGCCGGACCGCAACGCCTTCGAACACGGTTCCAACGAACCGATGGAACCCGCCTTCCAGGACAACACGATGTCATTCATGTTCGAGACACGTTTCCCACAGCATCTCACCGAGTTTGCCGCCAAGGAAGCACCGTTGCAGGATGATTATATCGATTGCTGGGACAGCCTTGAGAAGAAATTCGACGGCACACCGGGTATCAAGAATTAACAGGCTTTCAAGCCGGACTAGGGAGAGAACATGAAACTGGCAACTTTGAAGGATTCGACACGCGACGGTAAGCTCGTCGTGGTCTCCAAAGACCTCACACGCTGCTCGGAAGTGGGGCACATTGCCCGCACGCTGCAGGACGCACTGGACGACTGGGAGCATGTAGGCCCGCGTCTGGCCCGCGTGGCGGAAGGTTTGGAACACGGCTCGCAACCCTCCATTCGCTTTCATGAACATGATGCCGCTTCGCCGCTACCGCGTGCCTATCAGTGGGCCGACGGTTCGGCCTATGTGAACCACGTTGAACTGGTGCGCAAAGCCCGCAACGCTGAAATGCCGGAAACTTTCTGGACTGATCCGCTGATGTATCAGGGTGGTTCTGACAGCTTTCTTGAACCCCGCGGCGACATCGAAATGCCCGACGATGCGACATACGGCATCGACATGGAAGGCGAAGTGGCTGTGGTTGTCGATGATGTGCCGATGGGCGCAACACCGGAAGAAGCGCGCGCCGCCATCCGCCTCATCATGCTGGTGAACGACGTTTCGCTGCGCGGTCTTATCCCGGCGGAGCTGGCCAAGGGCTTTGGCTTCTTCCAGTCCAAGCCGTCTTCGGCTTTTTCTCCGGTGGCAGTGACACCTGATGAGCTGGGCGATGCGTGGAAAGATGGCAAGGTATGCCTGCCTCTTTGCGTAGACTATAATGGCAAACCGTTTGGTCGCGCTGATGCGGGCATCGATATGACCTTCGATTTCGGTCAGCTCGTTGCCCACGCGGCCAAGACCCGTCCGCTTTCTGCCGGTGCCATTATTGGTTCGGGCACAGTATCCAACAAGCTGGATGGCGGCCCCGGCAAGCCGGTTTCCGAAGGCGGTGCTGGTTATTCCTGCATTGCCGAAATCCGCATGATTGAAACGATTAACGATGGCAAGCCGTCTACGCCGTTCATGAAATTCGGCGACACGGTGCGCATTGAAATGAAGGATGCCGATGGGCATTCGATCTTCGGTGCGATCGAGCAAACAGTCAAAAAATACGAAAAGAACTAATCAGGAGGGTTCCCATGGCTAAGGCATTTGCCTCACAAGGCGACATGGAAGAAAAGACGATCAGCTTTACCGAAGTGGGTGAGGGGCTTTATGCCTTCACCGCTGAGGGCGATCCGAACACCGGCGTCATTATCGGCGATGAAAGCGTGATGATTGTGGAAGCACAGGCAACCCCGCGTCTGGCCCGCAAGGTGATTGAATGCGTTCGTTCTGTCACCGACAAGCCAATCAGCCACGTTGTGCTGACTCACTACCACGCTGTGCGCGTGTTGGGCGCTTCGGCCTACGGCGCCCGCGAAATCATCATGTCCGACGTGGCGGCTGCCATGGTGGAAGAGCGCGGCCAGGAGGACTGGGATTCTGAATTCGGTCGTTTCCCGCGCTTGTTCCAGGGCCATGAGGAAATTCCGGGTCTGACACGTCCGACCACGACCTTCTCTGAAGCTATGACAGTTTACCTCGGCAAGCGCCGCGTGGACATCATGAAGCTTGGCCGTGCGCATACCGCTGGCGATGCTGTGATCTGGGTTCCCGATCAGGAAGTGATGTTTACCGGTGACATCGTTGAGTATCATTCTGCCTGCTATTGCGGTGATGGTCACTTCAACGACTGGTCGGAAACACTTGCCAATATCGCAGCCTTTGAGCCGAAGAGCATTGCGCCCGGTCGTGGTGATGCGCTTGTTGGCGAAGACATGGTAGCAGCAGCACTCGCCAACACAGCTGACTTCGTGGAAAGCACCTACAAGCCGGTCGCCAAGATCGTGGCTCGCGGTGGCACACTGAAGGAAGCTTGGGATGCGGTGCGCGCTGAATGCGACCCGAAATTCTCTGATTATGCAATCTACGAACACTGCCTGCCATTCAATGTGGCTCGCGCCTATGACGAAGCTCGTGGCATTGATACGCCGCGCGTGTGGACGGCTGAGCGTGACCAGCAGATGTGGGCAGACTTGCAGGGCTGATTTTTTCGCCGCTGATGGCAATAACAAGGCGCCTGATCAAGGTGGGAGCTCGCAACTCCCGCCCGGGCCTACTGTTGCCTGAAGCAAATCCAAACCCTGGTTTTGTCTGGGAGGACACCGATGGGAAAACTATTTGAAACGCCGCTCTATCCATATGCGCGGTCAACAGATCAGGATGCAGACAAGCCTGTGAGGCATCCGGTCATTGTTGTTGGTGCGGGGCCGATTGGCCTGGCAGCAGCCATTGATCTGGCAATACAGGATGTGCCTGTTGTCGTTCTCGACGACAATGACAAGGTCAGTTGGGGCTCACGCGCCGTTTGCTATGCCAAACGCCCACTTGAAATTCTCGATCGCCTTGGCTGTGCAACACCCATGGTCGACCGTGGTGTGAAGTGGAATTTGGGCAAGGTCTATTTCGACGATCGGCAGATTTATGAATTCAATCTTCTGGCAGAAGGCGGCCACAAGCACCCGGCCTTTATCAACCTGCAGCAATATTATTTCGAAAAGGACATGGTAGATCGCCTTTTCGAGCTAAAAGCTGAAGGCAAACCGGTGGACCTGCGCGGCGGCAGCAAAGTGCTGAGTGTTGAGCAGGACGATGGCAAGGTCACCGTGAAAGTCGACACGCCCGATGGCCCCTACACGCTGGAGGCCGATTGGCTGATTGCCTGCGATGGCGCGACCTCACCCATCCGCGCACAAATGGGTCTCGACTTTGTGGGGCGCGTTTTTGAAGACAACTTCCTGATTGCCGATGTGATCATGGAAGCCGATTTTCCGACAGAGCGTTGGTTCTGGTTCGATCCGCCGTTCAACCGTGGCCAGTCTGCTCTGCTTCACAAACAGCCGGATAATGTCTGGCGCATCGACTTCCAGATCGGTTGGGATATCGACCGTGAAGAAGAGTTGAATCCTGAAAATATCGACAAACGCCTGCGCGCCATGTTGGGCGAGGACATTAAATATGAGCTGGAATGGAGTTCTATCTACACATTCCAGTGCCGCCGCATGGAGCAGTTCCATAAAGGCCGGGTGATCTTTGCCGGTGATGCTGCTCATCAGGTTTCGCCTTTTGGTGCGCGCGGCGCCAATTCCGGCCTGCAGGATACGGACAATCTCGGCTGGAAGCTGAAGCTTATCATGGATGGCAAGGCACCTGTCTCGCTACTCGATTCCTATGATTATGAGCGTATTCATGGTGCGGAGGAAAATATTCTCAACTCCTCCCGCTCCACCGATTTCATTACGCCAAAATCGGAAATGAGCCGCATCTTCCGCGATGCTGTTCTCGATCTTTCCGAAGTCTATGAAGCCACACGTCCGATGGTGAACTCCGGTCGTCTGTCGGTGCCCTGCACCTATGACGGTTCGCCGCTCAACGGCCATGATGTGGCCGATATGCCGGCGCGCTCACGCCCCGGCTCGCCTGTCGCAGATGTGCCGATGGGCGATGGCTGGCTTCTGGATGCTCTCGACACCGGTTTCCACCTGCTGACAGTCAATGCCGATGCGCCCGATGCTGTGGATGTTGACGGTATCGCAATCAAGCGTGTGGCGCTGACCACCAAGGATGAAGCTGGCGGTTTTGTCAGAGAGCGTTACCTCGGCGATAAAGATGCCGCTGTCTATCTGATCCGCCCGGATCAGCATGTGGCTGCGCGCTGGGAACGTTTTGATGAGGCGGATGTGAAAGCCGCCCTTTTGAAAACAATCGGGAGGTAAGTCATGACTGCGTTAAATACAAAGGCCAATATTACTGCGCCGGATGACTTTTATGCGGAGTTGATCGGTGCGCATGAGGGGCTTTCCAAGGAAGAAAGCGATGCTTTCAACGCACGCCTCGTCCTGTTGCTCGCCAATCACATTGGCGACCGCAATGTGCTGTCGGAAGCTCTGAAAGCGGCCTCCTTGAAAAAGTGATCGGAACCGGCGACTTAATGGTCGCCGTGTTTTGAAATGGGCCCGGTGCGAGTTCCCCAATTCTTGGCACCGGGCTCATTTTTTTGGCAGAACAGTTTTGAATTTTACATCTCACGGCTGCTTCGCTCACCTTCACCAATCAGCCAGTCGCGCACTGCGCGGCTGCGCAAATTGAGCTCACGTGCCTTTGGCCACACAACATAGAAGGCCGCACCTGTGTGAACCGCGTGGCCGGTGACGCGTTTGAGTGTGCCGGAATCGAGCTGCGCTTGAATAAGATGCTGCCAGCCGAGCGCGACACCTTGACCCGCAAACGCGGCCTGAATGACCAGCACATAATCATTGATAACCAGCCTGCGGCTTTGCTTGGGCAGTTCTATCCCACCGGCGGCGAACCATTCTGGCCAGTCAACGGCGGTGCGCACCGGTTCGTCCAGCCAAATGAGCCGCTGGCCCGCCAAATCCTCAAGAGTGCCATCCAGAGCGTTCGCCTCAATGAATGAAGGAGCGGCGACGGCGCTGATGATTTCTGGCGCAATGGGGGCGGCGTGATAGTTCGGCCAATCCTGCGGTCTGCCACCGCGCACGGCCAGCGGAATGGGCTCGTTGATAATATCGAGATCGCGGATGCTGGTCTGGATGCGCAAATCGATGTCCGGCAGGCTTTCGCGGAAACGCTCTAGCCGTGGTAGCATCCACATGGAGGCAAAGGCAGAAGAGGCGGCAACAGTGACACTTGCGTCGCGCCCGCGCAGTCTGATCTCGTCGACGGTTTTTTGAATGCGGCCCATGCCGGTTGTCACATCCACGAAGAGACGTTCACCTGCATCGGTGAGTTCAACGGCGCGATGAACGCGGAAAAAGAGTTGCACGCCCAGGTCATCCTCCAAAGCCCGCACGGCTTGCGAGACGGCCGCCTGACTGACGCCCAGCTCC
>JBNKQT010000174.1:0-4170 GCA_050297115.1 Ensifer sp.
GGAATGCTTGGACACGCCTTTAGCGAATACCTTGTCAAGGCTGGGCATCAGGCAATTGCGGTTACGCACACGCATAGCCCGGGTGGTTCGAATATCGCGACACTGCAACTGGATCTGGCGTCAGACTTCGATGCCGGCATGATTCTGGACGAGGCTCAGCCCGATCACATTCTATATGCAGCTGGGCTGACGAATGTGGATCAATGTGAGGCCAATGAAGCACTCGCGCAGCGTTTGCATGCCGAAGCGCCCGCTCAGTTTGCCAAAGCTGCTGCGAATCGGGCGCAATATGTCTGCATTTCTACCGATCACCTGTGGGACGGTACGAAGGCGCTGGTGCACGAAGATGAACCGTTGAAACCTCTGAACGCTTATGCCCGCACAAAGGCGGATGGTGAGCGTCAGGTGATGGAGGCGAATGCCGATACGCTTCTGCTTCGCACCAATTTCTTTGGTAAAGGCCTGCCGTGGCGAAAATCGCTATCAGACTGGATGCTGGAAAACTTGCGGGAGAAGACCCCCTTTACAGCATTTGACGATGCCTATTTCACGCCCATTGCCATCCCGCTTTTATGTGAAGTGATTGCAGAGGCCGCGAACTCTGGCCTCAAGGGCATATACCACTGCTGTGGATCGGAAAGAGTTTCAAAATACGAATATGCAATGCGGCTTGCGGAACACTTTTCCCTACCCAATGATGTTATCGCAAAAGGGCATATAGCAGACGCGAGTCTTACGGCCTCCCGGCCTTTGGATATGTCTCTTTCCACGGAGAAGCTTGGTGCAGCATTGGGACGCTCTTTGCCCAATCTGGATGACAGCTTTTCTGCGATCGAGTAAGAAACACTGATCATTTGCAGAAGTAGGCCGACCGTTGGAGGGGCGTAGCATGCTTGCCGTTGTGGATTGGGGCACATCCCATTTGAGAATCTGGCTGCTTGATCGTGATGGCACGGTCATAGCAGAAAGCAAGTCGGCTGACGGCATGTCCGCGACCGGGCGCGATGAGTTCAAGGCGGTTCTTGAAAAGCATTTGCGCGACTTGGCGATTGGCGAGGATGTTCCTGTTATTATGTGTGGCATGGTTGGCGCGCGCCAAGGCTGGGTTGAGGCTGATTATGTGCCGGTACCTGCGCGGTTGGAAAAATTGGGAGATCACGCGGTGCGCGTGCCGCATGAGCGGCGTGATATTCGTATTCTGCCGGGTTTGAGCAAGGCCGATCAGAACGCCCCCGATGTCATGCGTGGCGAAGAAACCCAGCTGCTTGGCCTGTTTGAGAAAGAAAACCCAGGCGATGGGGAAAGCACAATTTGCTGCCTGCCGGGCACCCATTCCAAATGGGTTTTGATGTCGGGCGGCAAGGTTTTGGATTGCCTGAGCTTCATGACAGGCGATATGTTTGCCGCGCTTTCCCATCATACCGTATTGAAACATTCGGTCGGGGAGGGGGCGTTTGACGCCGGTTCCGGAGAGTTCCAGAAGGCAGTAAGCGCCAGTCTCAATTCGCCTGCCGATATTCTCGCGCGGCTGTTTTCAATTCGCCCGGCGGGTCTGCTTCATGAGCTTGATAACAATGGTGCGCGTGCGCGCCTTTCCGGCTATTTGATTGGTCAGGAAATTGCCGGAGCCAAGGCAAGGCTTGCCATTGGAGGCTCCGTTGCGCTGGTCGGTGGGGGGTATCTTGGCGCGCTTTATAAAAGCGCGTTAGAAGCAGCTTCCATTAACTGTCGAATTTATGATGGTGAGGAACTGGTAATCGCTGGTGCGCTGAAAGCGGCGGCGGCTATCTGGAATCTTGATAATTCTAAGGGCGCTTAACGATGAAAAAATCCGCTAACTGGCCGACATTGAAACGCGATCTGATTGCTATTCTGCGCGGGCTTGAACCCCAAAATGCCTTGAATGTAGCAGAAACGCTCGTGGAGGCCGGATTTGAGGCTATCGAGATTCCCCTCAATTCCCCGGACCCTTTTTCTTCAATTGAGGCCGTCGCGAAGGCCTTTGGTGAACATGCGCTTGTTGGCGCGGGTACGGTGCTGACTGCGCAGGACGTCGATCGACTGAATGATGCGGGCGGGCGTCTTCTGGTGTCGCCCAATATTGATGCTGCTGTTATGGCGCGTGCCTGCGAGCATGGCATGGTTACAATGCCAGGTGTCTTTTCCCCCACCGAAGCACTGGCAGCTCTTGCTGCAGGCGCATCAGGCCTAAAATTCTTCCCGGCAAATGTACTCGGTGCCTCAGGCATAAAGGCCATTTCGGCTGTTTTGCCCAAAGATACACCCATCGGTGCCGTTGGTGGCGTGTCTGATGTTGATTTTGAAGCCTATGGCAAAAACGGCATCCGCATTTTTGGCCTCGGCTCCTCCATATTCCGTCCCGATATGGCGCTCTCGGAAATTGCCGAACGCGCCAAGGTTACGGTTGCTGAATGGGACCGGGTTTTTGCTTAGACTTCCTCACGGCGCTCCTTCAGGGCCTTGAGCAGTTTTGGCGGATTGATTGGTAGGGATGTCATACGCCGGTTGGCGGCGTTGGAAACCGCATTTGCAACGGCGCCAAGTGCCGTCACATGCCTGCTTCTGCAACCCCTTTCACGCCAAATGGGTGGTTCGGGTTCGGCACTTCCACAAGCACGGTTCCAATCATCGGGAGGTCGGAGGCAAGCGGCATACGGTAATCCAGCCACACAGCGTTTTGCAGAATGCCATCATCGCCACAGATATAGGCGACGCTGCCCCTGCGAAAGTCGCCATAACGGCAATCATGCGCAAACACTCTCATCAAACAGGACCGGAAATGGTCGCCATCTACAGCTTGATCAATACGGATACTCTAGCGGGCGCAGGTGCTTCTACAGGCTCCGGAAAATCCGTGTCTGGCCGATCATTTTCTCCATCGCGCTGATACGCTCGACGGAAGATTTCGAGCTGCGATTCTGAACAGCTGAAATTAGTGTTTCAATCAGGAAATTAATTGCCAGCGTTGAGTCCCAGCTTGAGGGCACTTCGACCATCGTGCGGAAGCAGTATTTGGCATGTTTCTCGATGGGCGAACCCCATTGGTCGGTGAAAAGCACAATGCTGGCACCCTGTTCCACGGCCAGCTTGGCAAGGCGCTCAAGCTCCTTCTCATAGCGGCGTATGTCGAAAATCACGAGGATCGAGTTGCCGTCCATGTCGAGGAGCGATTGTGGCCAAACGCTGGGCGATGCGTCCAGCATGAAGACGTTTGGTCGAATGATCTGAAGGTGGTTGAAAAAATATTGTGCGTTGGCCCGCGTGATACGTCCGCCTAGAATGAACAGCCGCTGGTCCGCATTCGACAACATATCGGCCACATCATCAAAGGCCTGAAAGTCCAACCGTTTTATCGTTCGGCTGAGATTGTCGGAAATGGCGCTGACAAACTGGTTGACGATATGGTCGTCATCTATCTGCGCCTTCGATGCTTCCAGCCGTGCGAGCGGTTCACGCATCTGTGCGGCCAGTTCTTCGCGAATGGCATCCTGCAGGGCAGGGAAGCCGTCAAAGCCCAGCTTACGTGCTGTGCGCACAATGGTGGGTGAAGAAACGCCAGCCTCTTTGGCAAGCCGGGTTATCGATTGCAAACCAATCGTCCCGCCATCATCCATCAGGCAGGCGGTGATCTTCTTTTCAGCAGCTGTCAGCTCCCCTTGCTTCTCCTGAATGAGGTCTCGAAGCAATTGGGGTGTCGGTGTCGATGTTGAATTCATTTCATGCCGCTATTCGTTGCAAAAATAATTTCGAACCAATCTTGACAGAAACTGGAACGCTGTAGAGATTGTTACAGGATTTTCATAAAGGAGCAACCAACTGCTTGAGTTTTCCCACCCAATCGCGCGTATCACAGGAGAGACAGGCAGGGCTCCCATCGTGCTTGTGTGCGAGCATGCCTCCAATCATATTCCCGACTCGCTTGGCAGTCTTGGCCTTTCCAGCTCCGCGCTGTCATCGCACGCGGCCTGGGATATCGGTGCTTTGGATGTCGCGACTGCCTTGAGTGAAAAGCTGGGTGCTCCGTTGGTTTCCTGCGCGGTCTCGCGGCTTGTCTATGACTGCAACCGACCGCTGGAAGCGCGTGACAGCACGCCTGCGCGAAGTGAAGTCTACGATATTCCGGGCAACCTCAATCTGGCCGATGAGGCT
>JBNKQT010000175.1:0-7081 GCA_050297115.1 Ensifer sp.
GTCATGGCTTCCACCTGATCGTGCGTCACGTAGACGGTTGTCGTTTTCAGGCGCTGGTGCAGCTCTTTGATTTCCTTACGCATCTGCACGCGCAATTTGGCATCAAGGTTGGAGAGCGGTTCATCGAAAAGAAAGACTTGCGGTGAGCGAACGATGGCACGACCCATGGCAACCCGCTGGCGCTGACCACCAGAAAGCTGCCGCAGGTCGCACTCGGCCGGGCATAAGTTCATGCCTGATAACCTGTGGTTATCGAAGTGAGAAAAATCTTCAATATCTGGCGCGTAAATTTTGCTTTAAAAAGCCATTGTTTTGCATTCAAGGGAGGTGTTTTGTGAAACTTGTACGGTTTGGAGAAGCCGGAAGGGAACGTGCTGGTATCGTTGATGCCGACGGTCATGTCCGCGATATTTCGCGCTATGCAGCAGACATAACCGGTGAGACGATTTCGCCGGAGGCGTTGGACCGGCTGCGCGATGTTGATATTGCAGCACTTCCGATTGTACCGGCCGGCACCCGCATTGGCCCGTGTGTCGGCTCGGTTGGAAAAATCATCTGCATCGGTCTTAATTATTCCGACCATGCTGCAGAAAGCGGGATGGATCTGCCTGAAGAGCCGGTCGTCTTCATGAAGCCTGTGAGCGCGATTTGCGGTCCCAATGATGACGTCGAGATACCACGGGGGGCGGAAAAGACGGATTGGGAGGTTGAGCTTGGCATCGTGATTGGAAAATCGGCAAAATATGTCAAGGAGGCCGACGCCTTGGACTACGTCGCCGGCTATTGCGTCGTCAATGACGTTTCCGAACGCGCCTTTCAGATTGAGCGCGGCGGAACCTGGGACAAAGGCAAGGGGCATGACACCTTTGCGCCGATCGGTCCGTGGTTGGTGACACGCGACGAAATCGCCGATCCGCAAAAACTTGATTTGTGGCTGGATGTTGATGGCAAGCGTTGTCAGTCGGGCTCGACTGCCAACATGATTTTTGGCGTTGGTGTCGTTATTTCATACCTGTCGTGCTTCATGAGTTTGCAGCCTGGTGACATCATTGCAACGGGAACGCCGTCCGGCGTTGGCATGGGCCAGAAGCCGCCAGTCTACCTGAAGCCAGGGCAACGCATGCGTCTCGGCATTGATGGGCTGGGTGAGCAGGAGCAACTGACGATTTCGGCTGAGAGGAGGCGGACCCTTGAACAAGATCGACCTTGAAGGGCGGGTTGCCGTCATTACGGGTGGTGCGCGTGGAATAGGCTTTGCAACGGCGCGCCGTTTTTTGGAATCTGACGCATCAGTCGTGCTTTGGGATGTTGATGCTGATCGTTTGCACCAAGCCGAAAGCAAGCTTGGTGCAATGGGCACGGTTCGCCATGCGGCAATTGACTTGACCGACGAGCAGGCCGTTGAAGATGCGACTGCGGATTTGATGGCCGAGTTCGGGCATGTTGACATTCTCGTCAATAATGCAGGCATTACCGGTGGCAATGGCAAACTGTGGGAACTGGAGCCTGACATCTGGCGCCAGGTTATCGATGTCAATTTGATCGCGCCCTATCTCACCTGCCGAGCCATTGTTCCTGAAATGCTGAATTCGGGTTGGGGCAGAATTGTCAATGTTGCTTCCATTGCCGGCAAGGAGGGTAACCCCAACGCTTCGCATTATTCAGCCTCGAAGGCCGGTCTGATCGGCCTTACCAAGTCGCTTGGCAAGGAACTGGCAACATCGGGAATTCTGGTGAACTGCATTACGCCGGCTGCTGCTCGGACGGAAATATTCGACCAGATGGAGCAGGAGCACATCGATTTCATGCTCTCGAAAATTCCAATGGCTCGTTTTCTGGAGGTCGACGAGGTTGCCGCCATGATCGCATGGCTGTCTTCACAGGATTGCGCCTTTACCACCGGTGCCGTCTTCGACATTTCGGGAGGGCGCGCTGTCTATTGAGAGACGGATTGCTGTTCTCTTGGCTGGACAAATGCCTCAATAATTGGATTAGGATCATGAGTACACCGACAATCAAGCACATTCGCGCCTTCACGGTTCAAGGCGGCGGGGCGGATTATCACGATCAGCAGGGTTATCACTGGATCGACGACCATATCGCCACACCGATGGCGCGTTATCCGGAATATCGGCAAAGCCGTCGCTCATTTGGCATCAATGTGCTCGGTACGCTGGTCGTGGAGGTCGAAGCGAGCGATGGTTCGACGGGCTTTTCTGTTACGACGGCCGGTGAAATCGGTGCCTATATCGTTGAGAAACATCTGTCTCGTTTTGTGGAAGGACAGCGGGTGACCGACATCGAGAAAATCTGGGACCAGATGTATTTCTCGACACAATATTACGGTCGCAAGGGCGTTGTCTTGAACACCATTTCGGCTGTTGATCTGGCACTTTGGGATCTTTTGGGCAAGGTTCGCCAGGAGCCGGTTCACGCCATGATTGGCGGGCCGGTGCGTGACCAGATACAGTTTTACGCCACCGGCTCACGTCCTGATCTCGCCAGGGATATGGGGTTTATCGGTGGCAAGCTGGCGCTGCAACACGGTCCGGGCGAAGGCGAGGACGGTTTGCGGAAGAATATCGAAACATTGGCGGATATGCGTTCAAGGGTCGGTGAGGATTTCTGGCTTATGCTGGATTGCTGGATGAGTCTTGATTTAAATTATGCCACGCGTTTGGCCGAGGCAGCCGGCGAATACGGTCTGAAATGGATCGAGGAAGCGCTTTCGCCTGATGATTACTGGGGTTATAGCGCGCTCAAAAAGGCGGTGCCCGGGGGGATGCTGGTGACGACCGGCGAGCATGAAGCAACACGATGGGGCTTCAGGCTGCTGTTGGAGATGGGGTGCTGCGATATCATTCAGCCCGATGTCAACTGGTGCGGCGGGCTTACCGAGCTGCTCAAGATTTCAGCGCTGGCGGATGCGCATGGCGCGCTTGTCATTCCGCATGGATCAAGCGTCTACAGCTATCATTTCGTTGTGACGCGGACCAACAGCCCGTTCGCGGAATTCTTGATGATGGCGCCCAATGCCGATGAAGTGGTTCCGATGTTCACGCCGTTGCTGCTTGATGAACCGGTGCCGGTCAACGGTATTATTGCAGCAAGTGCACTCGACAAGCCGGGTTTTGGTGTCAGACTCAACCCACAGAGCAATCTGGCCAGGCCTTATGCGAGATGAGAGCCTGACCGGAAAGTCAAACACCATTGGGCTTTTCCAGTCAGGCTCTAAGATATTGCGGGTGTTGGGTCAAACCGCATCGCAATCTTCCATTCCCGCTGCAATTTCAGAGAGAATAGCGGCGAAATTTGCTACATTCTCGTTGACCGGTTCGCCGCGACGCGTGACGATGCCATAGGCACCAAGCTGGCGGGGAAGGTTCACATTCAGCCTGGCGAGTTCGCCGGATTTGACTTCCTCTTCGACGATGGTACGCGGCAGAGCTGAAATCAGCCCGGAATCGCGCACCAGTTTGAGCGTTGAATAAATCGAGGTGGTTTCAATCCAGTTGGGTAGTGCGTCGATGCCGCAATCGGCAAAGCACTGTTGCAACATCTGGCGCAGCGGGCTCATCGGCGTCTGCAGTACCCAAGGTTCGGTGTAGAGCTCACTGAGCTGAATTTCCTCCCTTGCTGCAAGCGGGTTGTCGGTGCCGGAAAACAGCCAAATCGCCTCATCCAGAAGTGGCTGAAAATGGAACGCGGCGTTTTGTTGCGGGCTGGTCAGGCGGGCAACTGCAAGGTCAATCGTGTGGTTTTTTAGAGCGTCTAGCAATATATCGCTGGTCGCAGCGACCAGGTGAATGGTCATCAGGGGCCTGCGCGCTTTCAGTTCCTTTATGGCGCGTGGCACGAGGTCTGGCATTGATACCATCAATACGCCGATGGACAGGCTTCCGTAGCCTCCCAGCTTCATATTGCTGACAACGCCGGCAAACCGTTCGATGTCGCTGACGGTGCGCCGCGCAAAGTCGATTACGGTCCTCCCCATCAATGTGGGAGAAATGCCCGTGGAGCGCCGCTCAAACAGCTTGAGGCCAAGCACATCTTCAACGTCGCGCAGCATTTTGGTTACGGCCGGCTGTGTCATGTTCAACTCGATGGCTGCTGCATGCATGCTTTCCGCGCGGCCCAGGACTTCGATCGCCCTGAGGTGTTTTGCCCGCAGCCTTGCGAGCAGGGTTCTGGTCAGCTGATCCATCTTTGCGCGATAACCAATTGGAATTGATACTGCACTTTATTTCAATTTTCGGGAATGTCCAGCTGTAGTATTTTAGGCCTGCTTGACCGTTTTATTGAGGAGTGAAACGGTCCGATAAAAAGCAAAAACGTCTGTTGTTTCAGGGAGGAACTGCACATGAAGGTATTTTTACCATCGATTATGGGTGTTGCGCTGGGCTCCATTTTTGCGTCTCAGCCGGCGCTTGCGGACGGAGCTGCCGACGAGGCAGTTGAGGCCGCAAAAAAATATGCCGGCACGACAATCACCGTGCTCTATGAGGCCGGCTTACAGCCGCTTGATCCGAAGAATTTCTCCGGCCCGCTGTGGGAAAAGCTGACGGGTATCAAGGTCAAAATCGTCGAAGCGCCCATCGATCAGATATTTACCAAGACAATGCAGGCGCACAAGGCGGGTTCGGGTGCGTATGATATTTTGAACGTTATTCCCAACCAGATGCCGGATCTTGCCTTTTCCGGTGCCCTGGAACCATTGGACAGTTATGTCGACAAATATCACTATCGTGATGAACTTCAGTCCATAGCACCGGTTTTTCGCGACAACTGGATGAAAGTGGAAGGACAAATCTACGGGCTGCCCGATGACGGCGACGCCCTGATATTATACTATCGCAAGGACGTCTTTTATGATCCTGCCAATCAGGCGGAATTCAAGGAAAAATATGGCTATGATCTTGCGCCGCCAAAAAGTTGGAAGGAATTTTCCGACATCGGCAATTTCGTAACCGGCAAATTCGCTCCTGAAATGTACGGTGCGGCGATGCTGCGTCAGCCTGGCAATGCGCAATATATGTTCCAGGAAATGTTTCGCGACGAAGGCGGCAAGTTCTTCGATGCGGAGACGATGAAAGCCACCGTCAATTCTCCCATCGGTGTGAAGGTTTTCACGCAGATGCGCGAGGAAAACAAGTTCATGCCACCCGGTGTTGAACAATGGGGCTTTATCGAGGCCTTCAATTCCTTCCTGTCGGGTCAGGCGGCGATGACCATTTCCTGGCCGCCCGTCGGCCGCTGGGCTGCCGGTTATGGCAAAAACGAGGAAGCGCTGAACTGGTTGCCGGAATCCAAGGTTGTCGATAAGGTTGGCTATGCTTTGCCGCCGGGTGGTCATCCCGAGCTTGCAGTCGGTTTCTCACTGGCCGTCTCATCGGACAGCAAGAACAAGGATGCTGCCTACCTGTTCATGCAATGGCTCAACAGCGAGGATATCAGCCTCAAGCGCGTACAGTTGCCTTACACATTGCGTGATCCCTTCCGTGAAAATCACTATTCTAGCGAGGAATATAAAAGCCGCTGGAAAGACGCCCCGGAATATCTGGACACACTGAAGGCTGCCGGTGAAAACGGTATGTTGGATCTCTCGCTCATTCAGACGGACCGGTATGAAGAAGGAATCCGGCAGGCGCTCAGCCGACTGTGGGCCGGCGAGGATCCGCAGGCGATCCTGGATGATCTCGCCGCACAGTGGGACAAGCTCACCGAGCGTATTGGCGTGGAAAAACAAAAACGCGCCTATCTCGATTGGGCTGCCAAACCCAACGCCTATCCTGCCAAATAGGCAATTGGTGATGAGAGCCCCTTTTCGACTTGGTTGGAGAGGGGCTCAATCCACCGCCAAGCCGGTGGCCTGGCTAACAAGCCCGGCTCGGATGCACACAATGTCGTCTGGCTCGTGATTGACGGGAGGTGGTCATGCTATGTGTTTCAGCAATGGTCGTGCCACAGAGGAATTCATCAGCGTTCCAGCAATGAAAAAATCAATTGTTTCAATGGCTCAGGGGAAGATTTAACTTGCACGCTCGTAATCCTCAATCGGCAAAATCGCTGCAATATGTGCTGATCGCACCGGCGGTTTTCATATTGCTGCTGATCGGGCTTTACCCACTGATCAAGCTGTTCATCCTGAGCTTCCAAGATATCAGCATGTTCAACGACATACCGTCTTTTGAGGGGGTTATCCAATATAGCCGCCTGTTTGCAGACAGCAGGCTGTGGTGGTCGCTGGTCCACACATTTCTGTTTGCCGCTGTGGCTTTGCCGCTGGAAGTGATTTTCGGTTTCGTGTTGGCGCTGATGTTTTTGGGCAGGGTACCGTTGCGCCAACTGTGGATCGGCATAATTTTGATGCCGACAATCATATCGCCCATCGTTGCCGGTTCGACATGGCGTTTGATGTTCGACCAGCAATTCGGCCCCATCAATCAGATTATCGGTTGGTTTGCCGGGGCGGATTTCAAGCTTTTATGGACGCTCAACACGCATTTCGTCTGGCCGGCAATCCTGGTGGCAGAGGTGTGGCAATGGACCCCGTTCATGTTCCTCTTGCTTCTGGCCGCGCTTTCCAATCTCGACCGCGAGCAGCTTGAATCAGCCTCGCTCGACGGTGCGCCGGTGACAATGGTTTTCCACCGCATTGTTCTGCCTGCCATCATGCCTGTCATGTTCATTGCCATCTTGATCCGGGCGCTTGATCTGGTGAGGATTTTCGATGTGATCTGGACCATGACACAAGGCGGGCCGGGCACGATGACGGAGACGGTTTCCCTCTATGCCTATCAGCTTGCATTCAGGGAATTCGATGTCAGCTACACGGCAGCACTGGCGCTTTTGGTCATTGTCGTTCTCACCGGGCTGATCATGTGGGTTCTCAAACGTGTGGAGGTGGCGCGATGAAGAACTGGGATCGTGGCTGGCGCTACAGCTTTCGGGTTTTGGCGATCATCATCTCGACCATTTTATTCTTTTTCCCCATCTACTGGCTCGCAATGATCTCGATTAAGTCTCCGGACGAGATTTTTGCCTATCCGCCGGTGTGGCTGACACATAATCCGCAGTTTTC
>JBNKQT010000176.1:0-4359 GCA_050297115.1 Ensifer sp.
CAGCGCCCTTGCCAATTCAAGCCGTTTACGCTCAATCAGCGACAGGCTTTCTGCCAACATGTCGGCTTTGGTCAGGAACGATGTTCGCTCCAAAATGTCGAGCACATGCTCTTCGGCTTGCCTACGGTCGAGCCCCGCCGCAAACCGAGCACCTACAAGCAGGTTTTCGTAAACGCTCATGCCGAGGAAAGGCTGGGGTATCTGAAAGGTCCGCCCGATACCCAGCCTTGCCCGCTCCGCCCCACCCGACGATGTGACATCCACACCATTCAGGAAGATTTGCCCGGCAGTCGGGCGCAATTGTCCCGAGATGGTGCCAAAAAGCGTTGTCTTGCCTGATCCGTTTGGCCCAATGACGCCCAGCAACTCCCCTCTAGGAACATCAAATTCGACACCATCGAGTACCTTAACGCCGCCGATGTAGGATTTCTCCAGCCCTGTCACAGACAGGGCGGGAGACGCTAGATCAGCAGCCGCTTCTGCTGTTGTGCGCGACATATCAGAGCAACTTGAAGCTGTCAGATACAGGTACGTCGGGCATGGCCTTGTTATAGGTTACCGCGAGGTCAAAGTTCTCCTTGTCGTCGACACGCCACTGGCCGCCGGCAATCGCCATTTTGGCAACGTTCTTGATCGGGCTTGAACCCCAGTCCAGATTCCCAACAATCGTGTCAATCTTCAACTTTGTCATTGTTTCCTGAACCGAGTCAGGATCGGTCGGATCGTCAGCTTGCTTGAGTGCTGCAATGCCAGCTTCAAAGAGGGCGTGCACAACCCCAATTGGCTGTGTCCAACGGCGACCAGTCGTCTTTTCGAAGCTGTCTGCAAGCTCCTTAGCCGTCTCGCCTGTTATGGAAGACTTGAAGGGATATTGCGGCGTCCACCAGATTTCGGTCGACATGTTGTTTGCTGACTGCCCGAGCGCCTGAATTCCGGCCGGGAACAGCAATGCCTTGGCTGGCGTCGCCACTTTCGGCTTGAAGCCCGCCTGCTGCGCCTGACGCCAGAAGACGATCCAGTCGGGCGGATCAAACAGGCCGGTCACAATATCACACCCGGCATCGCGATAAGCAGCGATCTGGCGCGAAAAGTCGTTTGAACCAGGCTCGAATAGGCCAACATCAACCGCCTCAAAGCCAGCCGCTTTCAGGGCTGCCGGAAAGCCCAGCTGAGCATCGGAAAATGCCTGACCGGGCACATCATTGGAAAAGCAGGTCGCCACTTTCTTGTTTGTGTCGAGGCCAGACCACATGCCGATATAGGTGGACATGATATCTTCAAGACCCCAGAAGAAGAAGTTCGAATACTCAAAACCCGTATCCGGTTTGCCGCCAAGCGGGAACATCCACGCCTGCCAGGGCGTCATCGTTGTAATTGAGGGAATGCCCGCTGCTTCGCACTGTGCTGAAACATTGTTGATCGTCAACGCACCTTGCGCCAGAACAAGATTTACCTCGTAAGAGTTGATCATCTTCTGAACGACGCTGGTTGCCTGATCCGGATTGCTCTGGTCATCGGCATCGAGGAAGACGACCTTGTAATTCGTGCCGTTGTTCTCGATTCCGTCCTTCAGCGCTTCCCGCATCTTGTCCAAAAGAAAGACATCGGCCTCAGCAAACGGTGCGAAGGGGCCAGATCTTGGGCTGAGATAGCCAATTTTCAGCACCTTATCAGCCGCAAGTGCTGGCGTTGGAAAGCTGCTTGAGGCCGCTACAGCAGCGCCCGCTGCAGCCGTGCCGAGCAGCTGACGGCGCGTCATAGGTAGAGTCGATTTTGAATCGTCTGACATAATAGTCTCCCAGTCATGTTGTGCGAAAAATACCCGCAGAGCGCTTGACGCTCATATGTTCCCAGTCGCTTTTCGCGATCATTTGTCGGGTGATGCTAAATGGCAGCTTTGAAAAGACTTGGTCAGCCACGCAATAAAAGTTGGACTCTTTCGCCAGACAATTTTGCAATCTGGATTCGGTTGACCTTTGGCAAGTTTTGGCGTGTACTTGTCAAAGTATTGTAGCTGGAGCGACTATGGATCAAACGGATCTGCGAAAGTTCGATATTTGGCGGGAGCAGCTTTGGTCGACTTATGTTCGGCTCGAGAGCACGTCTGACGACCCTTGTTTTTTTGGCCATGTTCGCGAAATGAAAGCCGGGTGCGATATGCTTACCCAGGTTCATTCCACCAAACAAATGACCGAACGCACACCAAGCCACCTTAAGAGCGATCCGCAAGAACTTGTTCTTATGGCCGTTCAAACGACCGGATATGGCTTTGTTGAACAAGACGGCAGACAGGCGCGGCTGGAACGCGGTGACTTTGCAATCTATGAAACGGTCCGGCCTTATAAGCTCTATATGGAAAAGCCATTTGATCAACTGATCCTCAAACTGCCCAGAACCATGCTTGAGAGGCGATTGCCTGATTTGTCACATCAGACCGCCAGACGTTTTAACGGGCAATCCGGCGCTGTTTCAATTGCCGCAGGCTTCGTGCTTCAGCTCTCTGAAAACGCCGATAAATTGGGTGCAAAAGGGCTGGAAGGGTTTGCCGCCTCCGCAGCCGACCTTATTGCCAATGCAATCGAATTTGAAACCGCTGACGGTAGCAGCACTGACAGAATGCGTTTTGAGCGTCTTCAAAAACGAATCCTCAGTCATATCCGCAGCTCGATTCCTGATCTCAGCGAACTTGCAGCGATTGAGGGTATGTCACTGAGAACGCTCAATCGCCTTTTCCAAATTCATGGAACCACACCAAGCAAATGGATCCTTGAGCAACGGATCGAGGGCGCGATCGAAGACTTGAAATCCCCGGCACTTCAAAACAGGTCGATCACCGAAATCGCCTTCTCCTGGGGCTTCAATGATCTTTCCTATTTCTATCGAGTCTTCAGGGCGAAATGCGGCGTTAGTCCAAGAATGATGAGAACAAAGTAGGTTCAAGGGCCAGCGGTCATATCAAACCGCGCTTACAGGCCGGAGACATGACTGCACCCGACCCGCCAAGCTCAGCATCTTCCAAAATCACCTTGCCAAGCGGGCGCCATCCAGACACGACGCTACCGCTACAGGCCCTTAAATCCCGTGCATATCCCTTACATCTGCCTGCAGACGCTGAAACGCACCATAACGATGTTGATGCAGTGAGGCTGCCTCACCGCTCGCTGGCGCAAATTCGCTATCAATAGCCGACATCTGCACCATCGCTTCTTCGATGGAGTTGACTGCCCCAGCGGCCACGGCACCCAGAATTGCTGAGCCAAGAAGCACCGGCTCCTCGGCACGCGGCACAAGTACAGGAAGTCCGCAAGCATCGGCCAGCAGTTGGCGGGTGAGGGAGTGCTGTCCCGCACCACCGCTAATGGCGATTTTCTCGACCACAGCTCCGGCATTTGCCTGCACATCAACAATCTGGCGAAGGCCGTAGCCAATACCGCAAATACCGGCCACATAAAGTGCAACAAGACTATCGAGGTCTTGCTCCATACCAAGGCCAGCAATGACTGCACGCGCGTGCGGATCAGCGAAGGGTGCGCGATTGCCAAGAAATTCCGGCACAATATGAAGGCCGCGCGCCAGTTCGACGGCGGCACTTGCACTGCCTGCTTTTTCAAGTGCTTGATCAGCCAGAAAGACGGGCAGCGAGACGCCCTGTTCTTGCGCCAATTTACCTGCTTCGCGATGAGTGGGGTGAAGTTTCAAAAGCTGCTCGATGGCCGCACCAGTTGCACTTTGCCCGCCCTCATTCAGCCACAACCCCGGCACCATAGCCGAATAATAAGGTCCCCAAACACCAGGTACGAAAACTGGATCTTTTGTTGAGGTCATAGTGCAAGACGATGTGCCAAACACATAGGCCAGATTGGAGGTTGCGCCATCACCCATGCCGGCCGTTCCAATGCCGCCGGCGTGGGCATCAATTATCCCTGCAGAAACCGCCACCCCAGCTGGCAGACCCAGAGCATTAGCCGCTTCTTTTGTCAGACCATTGCCGCAGGGTGTTCCCGGAGGCACAATGCGCTCTCCGATGCGCGAAAAGCCTTCATCCACCAAATTGCCCAAGCCAATCTTATGAAAATAGCCTGGATCCCAGCGTGCTTCATGCGCCAGATAGGTCCATTTGCAAGTGACAGTGCAGGTAGAGCGTGCCAAATCACCGGTGGCCCGCCAAGTGAGATAATCTGCAAGATCGAAGAACTGCCAAGCCGCGTCGAACGTCTGCGGCTTGTTTTCCTTCAACCACAAAAGCTTGGGCGTTTCCATTTCTGGTGAAATACGCCCTCCCACATAGTCGAGAACAGAATGACCAAGCGTGTTGATTCGCTCGGCCTGTTCCACGGCGCGGTGATCCATCCAAACAAT
>JBNKQT010000177.1:0-2696 GCA_050297115.1 Ensifer sp.
GCCACAGGTAAATACATGCGCGGTTCGCGCCTGCATTTCACGGTCATGCTTGCCCAGCCAACGCCAAAGGGTGCCTGACGTGCCAGGCCAAAGCGATGTGTTGCAGGCATGAGCAACCGCGTCCGCCTTGCGGCTGCGAAGAAGCTCGACAACATCGTTTGATGCTCGTGTATCGTTCCAAAGGAGCGCTGGCCCGGCAGGTGTTCCATCTGCCTGAATGGCCCAAAGGCCGTCGCCCTGGGCGCTCACGCCCAGTGACGTGATATTCAAACCCACCAGCTTGGCCACGGTCCTGGATAAAACGGTGCAAACGACAGACCAGACGGTGTCCATGTCCTGTTCCGACACGCCACCCTTGCTGCTGCGCACCGGTGATGCGGCCACTTCGTGTGCCAAAAGGCGTCCAGCCGGATCATAGGCTGCTGCCTTGATCGATGTTGTGCCAACATCAAGTCCTAATCGTACCGAAGTCATGCGGCTCCTCCTAAATGTTCATATGACAAAAATTATGACATCTGTAAATATAGACTGCGGAATATTTTGACATATGTATCAGATATTGACATCTGTAAATGAATGTGCCACCCATTGGTCATAGGCATATATGCGCCTAGTTGAGGAGGAGAAAAAAATGAAATTTACCAAGTTGGCCGCATTCGCGGTCGCCACAGCTCTGACCGGAGCGATGACATTTGCAGCTCAGGCTGCGGATGATTTGAGCCTTGCTGGAAAGCGTATCGGTGTTGCAGTCGTTGGCACCCAGCATTTCTGGGATCGGGAAGCCTTCAATGGCGCAAAGTCTACCGTCGAAAAGCTGGGTGGTGAAGTCGTTGCGGTGGACGGTGGTCGTGACAATCAGGTTCACGCTGACAACCACGACATTCTGCTGAACGACAAGGTTGATGCCGTTATTTCCATTCTTGGCGATGCTGCAGTTGAGCCTAAGTTCAAGGCATTACAGGACGCAGGTATCCCGATTTTCACCGTTGACCATCCCTCGCAATATGCTGTCAACAACACCACGTCTGACAACTACTATATGGGCACCACGATCGGCCGCTACATGGCAGACGCCATTGGTGGCAAGGGCAAGGTCGCAGTATTCAATGCCTTTGAAAACGCTCTGCGTATTTGCGGCATTCGTACCGGTCTGTGGAAATATGTTCTGCAGGACTATCCGAATATCGAAATCATCCAGCCGGAACTCGCCGAAGAATTTGCGAATGCTCCGGAAGATGCCCGCAAGAAGACGCTCGATCTGTTGAGCCAGCACCCGAAGGGCACGCTTGATGCGATCCATGTCGGTTGCTGGGACCAACCCGCGATCGGTGTTGTCCAGGCACTTGAAGAAGCTGGCCGCACCGAAGTGAAGGTGACTGCTCTGGACGCTGGTCCGGATACGCTGGAAATCATGGCGGAAGACGGCAGCCCGTTTGTTGCTAACGTTGCACAGCAGCCGAATAAAATCGGCTCGACGGCTGCGATGAATGTCGCTCGCTACTTTGCCGGTGAAACCTTGCTTCCGCAGACCTATGTGGATGTTATCCCGGTCAACGGTTCTGAAGAAGCCAAGAAGGTTTATTCAGAACTTGGCTACGGTACTCTTCAGTAAGAACTGTTGCGCGTAACAATCCGGGTGTCGGCATGCCGACACCCGGATATGCCTATCCCTTACAAGGAGGGGGTTCTGTGAGCGAATATGCATTGGAATTGCGCAGCATCGTGAAGGATTTTCCCGGTGTCAGGGCATTGGACGGCGCAAATCTGGCAATCAAGCCAGGTGAAATCCATGGACTTGTCGGCGAAAACGGCGCTGGAAAGTCAACCATCATCAAGGTGCTTGCCGGTGTGTATAAGCCGGATGCGGGCAAGATCGAGATCTTCGGCAAAGATGTCGGAAGTTCATCGCCGGAAGTTGCACATGAGGTGGGCATTCGCTTCATCCACCAGGAGCTGAATCTCGTTCCGCATTTCACGGTTGCTGAATCAGTGTTCATGGCTCAGGAACTTGTTGGCCCCATGGGGCTGAAAACGCGTCTGATGCGTGAAAAGACAGAGACATTCCTGAAAAATACTCTGGCCGTTTTCATTCCCGGAAACCGCTTGATCCGCGACCTTGGGCCAGCTGAACGCAAGCTGGTGCAGATCGCACGCGCGCTTATCGACGGCGAAGCCCGGATCGTGGTTTTTGATGAACCCACAGCGCCCCTTGCCAGCGGCGAAGTGGACACGCTGATGCGGGCGATTGCACAATTGAAGTCGCAAGGCATCACTATTCTCTATGTTTCGCACTATCTCGACGAAATTACGGATATTTGCGACCGCGTCACAGTCTTCCGTCAGGGCAAGGATGTTGCCGTTTTCGACGAGATCGAAAGGGAGCACGCAACCGCGCTCGTCAAGGCGATGGTGGGGCGTGACCTTGGTTCGATTTATCCTGAAAGCAACCGTTCGCCGGGCGATGTTACGCTAGAACTTGAAAATCTTGGCGATGCATCGTCATTTCAAAACGTCTCTTTGAAAGCGCATAGAGGTGAAATCATCGGCATCGCAGGACTGATCGGGTCCGGCCGCGAAGAGCTGATTGATTGCATCTATGGCCTGCGACCTGTCAGGGAGGGCTCTCTGCAGCTTAATGGCGCTAAAGTAGAAATCAATTCTGCCGCGACGGCGGTGGAACAAGGCATTGTTCTCGT
>JBNKQT010000178.1:0-7025 GCA_050297115.1 Ensifer sp.
GCGAAAATACTCATAGCAGGACAAGCGCCGGGCCTGAAAGTGCATGAAACGGGCCTGCCGTTTAACGACGCCTCAGGCAATCGGCTGCGCGACTGGCTTGGTGTTGATCGCGATCTTTTTTATGACCGGCAGAAATTTGCCATTGTGCCAATGGGGTTCTGCTTTCCCGGATATGACGACAAGGGCAGCGATCTGCCGCCGCGTAAGGAATGCGCCTTGCAGTGGCGCGCTCCGGTGATGTCCGTCATGCCGCAGATTGAGCTGGTGCTGGTGATCGGGCAATATGCGCAAGCTTGGCATCTGGGCACGCGGCGGAAAAAGCGCATGACGGATACGGTGATGAACTGGCGGGAATATCTGGGTGCCAATGAAGGGCCGAAAGTGTTGCCTCTGCCGCATCCAAGCTGGCGAAATACGGGATGGTTGAAGACGAATCCGTGGTTTGAGAAAGAACTGTTGCCGCAGCTGAAAACACTTGTGCGAATGCATTTGGAGTGAAATAATATTCCAATTACGCTTGCCAATTCATGGTGGCGTTAGCATTTCATTTCGAAAGGGATCGTCCTTGGACCGCCTTGACCGCAAAATTCTCCGGCTTTTGCAGGAGGACTCAACCTACGCTGTTGCCGACCTTGCAAAGAAAGTGGGCCTTTCCACCACGCCGTGCTGGCGGCGCATTCAAAAGATGGAAGAGGAAGGCGTTATCCGCCGCCGGGTTGCGCTTTTGAACCCGGAAAAGGTCAACACGAAAGTGACCGTTTTCGTGTCCATCCGCACGAATGCGCACTCGCAGGAATGGCTGAAGCGCTTTTCCGAGGTGGTTGGCGAGTTCCCCGAAGTTGTGGAATTTTATCGCATGAGCGGCGATGTGGATTACCTGTTGAAGGTGGTTGTGCCGGATATCGCGGCCTATGACGCGTTCTACAAAAAACTGATCGCCAAGATCGAAATCCGCGACGTGTCGTCAACCTTCGCGATGGAGCAGATCAAATACACGACCGAGCTTCCGCTGGACTATATGGTGCTGGAGGCACCAAAATCGAGCGAAGCTTGAGGTCAAAATCAATTCCATGAAGGCGGTCTATGTGGCCGCCTTTTATGTCTCACCAAACAAGGTCCAGCCGTTCCAGTCCATGGAAATGGTAGACATCTTTGACCTTGGGTGTTTCCTTGAGCTTCAGGCCAGGCAGGCGCGAGAAGAGGATGGGCAGGGCCACTTGCAGTTCGAGCCGGGCAAGCGGTGCGCCGATGCAAAAATGGATGCCGGCGCCAAAGGACAGGTTTTGGCCTTCGTCACGATCCGGCTTGAAGGTGAGGGGATCGGGAAATTTTTCACCATCAAGGTTGGCGGCGGCCAGAATGAGGCCAATCTGGTCACCCTTTTTGAAGGAGATTCCGTCGATTTCCATATCTTCCAAAACCCAGCGGTCAAACACATGAACCGGGGCGGAAATGCGGAAACATTCCTCAATAGTCAGTACCGTAGCGTCGTCGTTGCGGAAAAGATTAGCGGGATCAAGGCCGCTTTCCAGAATGATGCGCACGGCATTGCCAATCTGGTGCACGGTGGCCTCGTGTCCGGCGTTCAAGAGAACGATTGCCGTTGAGACGAGTTCGTCCTGGGTGAGGATTTCTCCCTTTTTGTTTGGCTGCAGCATAAGTGTGAGCAAGTCGTCCTGCGGGTTCTGGCGCTTTTCCCCAGCCAGTTCGAGAATGTAAGCCGCAAACTCCTCGGCAGCCTTGTTGGCACGGTGCTCGTCGTCTTCCGTTTTGCCAAACTGGTACATGCGCACATAGTCATGCGACCAGTCGAGAAGCTGGCGGCGCATGGAAAGGGGAACCCCCATCATGCGCGCGATGATAGTTACAGGGATGATCTCGGCAAAGGCGGACATCAGTTCGACCTCGCCATTTTTCTCAAAGCCATCGATCAGTTCATTGGTCAGCGCTGCGATGTCAGGGCGAAGCTTCTCGACGTGACGCGAGACAAAGGCGCGATTGACGAGTGCGCGTAGACGGGTGTGCTCTGGTGGCTCCAGTTCGAGAAGGGAGCGGGATTCTGCACGGTCGAAGGCTGCCAGATGCGGACAGGCAGGCGGCAGGCCGACTTCGTCGCGGGTTGCGATATGAGTGATCTGGCGGCCGAGACGCCGGTCACGCAGGAGGGCGTTGACTTGATCATAGCCGGAAAAATACCAGCGCTTCTGCTCTTCCCAGTAAAAGGTTGGGGCCTGCCCGTGAAGTGCGGCATAGGCAGCGTTTGGCAGGCCGTAGAAGGCAGGATCGCGCACATCAAGCGAAACCTGACGTTGGTTCGCGTCGACTTTGAGAAAAGGCATATGTTCCATGCCCTATCGCTAAACGATTTTGACCGTTTGGAAAAGATTATTCTTCTGGTGGGACGGGCGTCGGATTCCCGTTTTCATCCAGAGCCACCATAACAAATTGGGCGTCGGTGACCTTTTCCATAAGGTCTTTCAGGTAACGCTGTGCCCAGACTTCGACCTTGAGTGTCATGGATGTGCGGCCAACGCGCTCAACCATCGTGTAGATGCAAAGAGTGTCGCCGATCTTTACCGGCATTGCGAATTCCATCTCCTTGACCGCTGCGGTAACCACGCGGCCTTGGGCACGCTCGGCTGCGGCGACACCGCAAGCCTGGTCCATCTGCGCCATCACCCAGCCGCCGAAAATATCGCCTGCGGCATTGGCATCGCCCGGCATGGCCTGGGTTCTGATCGTCAGTTTTCCTTGCGGGGTGGGCATCGGCAAATGTCTCCAGATTCGGTTATCAAACGCAGTTTGAGCTTTGGTGCGGTGAAGTCAATTAAAGGCGAAATCTATACGGCAGGATATGGACGAAACGAGAAATGCAAATTAGGTTCAACTCAAAATCTAAAACGATTTAGGTAGGCGAAAAGTTGCGCTGCCATATGATCTAGGGAGACGAAAATGATTTCCAGAATATTGGATGACATGACACTTGAGGAGCAGGCTTCGCTGCTGGCGGGCGCTGATTTCTGGACAACGGTGCCGGTTGATCGCGTTGGCGTGCCCAAGATAAAGGTTTCGGATGGACCCAACGGCGCGCGTGGTGCCGGTTCGCTGGTGGACAGTGTCAAAGCGGCGGCTTTTCCTTGCGCCATTTCCATTGGTTCGAGCTGGAATACCGAGCTTGCCCACGAGATTGGCAAGGCGCTGGCGGCAGAAACACGCAGCAAGGGCGCACGTGTTCTGCTTGCCCCGACAGTGAATATTCATCGCTCCGGGCTGAACGGGCGTAACTTCGAGTGTTATTCCGAAGACCCGCATTTGACCACAGAATTGGCGGTTGGCTATATCGAAGGCCTGCAGGGCGAGGGCATTGCCGCGACGATCAAGCATTTTGTTGCGAATGAATCCGAGATTGAACGTTTCACCATGTCGTCAGATGTGAGCGAACGGGCGCTGCGCGAAATCTATTTCCCGCCGTTTGAAGCGGCTGTGAAGCGGGCCAAGGTGAAGGCAGTCATGTCTTCCTACAACCGTTTGAACGGGACTTTTACCAGCGAACATCCGTGGATACTGACGCAGGTGCTGCGTGTGGAATGGGGCTTTGACGGCATTGTAATGTCTGACTGGTTTGGCTCACATTCCACAGCACCGACCATTAATGCCGGGTTGGATCTGGAAATGCCTGGCCCGACGCGTGACCGCGGTGATAAACTGGTGGAAGCGGTAAAAAATGGTGAGGTGAAGCCTGAAACCGTTCGCGCTTCAGCTGAACGCATCCTGAAACTGATTGAATGGGTGGGGGCTTTTGAAGATCCGACCATCCCGGAAGAAAAGTCTGAGGATCGACCGGAACACCGTGAATTGATCCGTCGTGCGGGGGCTGAAGGTACCGTTCTGTTGAAGAACAACGGCATTCTGCCGCTTTCAAAGACTGATGTTGGGCCTATTGCAGCCTTGGGGCCGAATGCGGATCAGGCCCGCGTGATGGGCGGTGGCTCGGCGACGATTAATGCGCATTACCAGATTTCACCCCTGGAAGGGCTCAAGAATGCGCTGAAGGGTTCGAATGCCATATTCCATGCGCGTGGTGCTGGAAACCGTCGCTTGATCAAGCTGATTGAGAACGATGTTCAGCTTGAGTTCTTCGCTTCAGTTGACCTTTCCGGTGATGTTGTCGATCGGGCGACGCTCGACAAGAGTGAAAAGCTTTGGCTGGACCCGGAAAGCGATGCTTATGATCTGGGCAACTTCTCCATACGCGCCACGACGACCTATCGCGCAGAGGAAGACGGCGAGCACGTGCTGGGCCTCGTCTCGGCCGGGCGTTCACGGCTTTATGTTGACGGCAAGCTGGTGATCGACAATTGGGACAATTGGAAAGCGGGCAACAACTACTTTACCACCGGCAATGACGAAGAGCGCACAAGCATCACTCTGGAAATGGGCCAGACGGTGAACCTGATGGTGGAATATCGCTGCCCGCTGGAAGGTGACACTGCAATCACGCTTCATGCAATTCGCTTTGGTATCGAGTGCCTGCCTGACCAGAAAGATATCGATGATGCTGTTGCAAAGGCCAGGGAGGCCGATGTCGCAATCATTTATGCCGGCCGTGAGGCGGAGTGGGATTCTGAGGGCATCGACTTGCCGCATATGCGCCTGCCGGGCGGACAGGATGAACTGATTGCTGCAGTGGCGGGTGCCAATGCGAATACGGTTGTCGTGTTGCAAACGGGTGGACCTATTGAAATGCCGTGGCTCGATAAGGTCGCTGCCGTACTGCAGAGCTGGTATCCGGGTCAGGAAGCGGGCAATGCGATTACCGATGTGTTGTTTGGCGATGCGGAGCCGGGTGGCCGTCTGTCGCAGACATTCCCGGTGAAGCTTGAGGATAATCCGGCAATTACCGATGATCCGCTGATCTATCCGGGTAAGGACGGTCATGTGGTTTATGAAGAAGGTGTTTTTGTTGGCTATCGCCATCATGACACACGTGGCGTGAAGCCGCTCTTCCCGTTTGGCTATGGGCTTTCCTACACACAGTTTGAATGGAGTGGCGTGACGGTCTTCTCCGAGGTGATTGGTGAAGGCGGTTTGACCGTGAAGCTTGATGTCACCAATAAGGGACAGCGTGCGGGTTCGGATGTTGTACAGCTTTATGTTCGCGCGCTGGGATCAACGGTCGAGCGCCCGGAAAAGGAACTGCGCGCCTTTGCGAAGGTGCATTTGCAGCCGGGTGAGACCGAAACGGTGGAAATGTCCGTGAGCTTGCGTGATTTGACCTACTTTGATGAAGCATCCAAGAACTTCGTTGCCGAGGCTGGCAACTACGAGATTGTGATTGCGGCCAGCGCAGAGGATATTCGGGCGGTTCTGCCGTTCCGTCTGGGTGAAGAATGGCGCCTGGCGGTGGACGCATAACGATTGCCATCCATGATTGGAGATTGGGGCCGGTGCCGTGGTTGCACCGGCCCTTTTCTTTTGTTTGCGACCTTTGAGGAATCACAAAAGCGCCAAGGCACACGAAACTTATTGTTAAAACTTCGTTGATATTTTGCGCGGGATTTGAGTTTGTAACGCGTTAAACACGGTGTCTTCCAGTATGGCGTATGCACCTAAATTTCCGCGCGTGGCGCTATCGGCGCTGCTGTTGGCGGGCCTGTCTTCCTGTTATGCTGATCTTGCACCGCCCGGTGACATCGGGAGTGTGGGAAGTATTACACCTGTGGAGCCTGCACCAACGCAGACGGCTTATCGGGTGCAGGAAGCGCCGGTCAACCAGACGGCTGGTTCCGTTGATTACCTCAACACGCCGAACCTGGCAGGTGTTGGATCGTCGCCTGCGCGGCAGGATAATCAGGCTTCGATTTATGAAGGGCAGGGCACGGAACCCGGGCTTTTCGACCAGCCGTTCGGCGAGCCGATGATTGCTGAAAGCAATTCATCGCAACCAATTGTGGCCGGGATTGGAACCGGCGAGTTGACGGTGCAGAACGGTCAGCAAAATGCCGGGGGCAGTGATAATCTCTGGCAGGGCCAGCCGGTTGTCATTGGGACAACGCAAACCCCGCCACCTCAACCACAACAGGTTGCCATGCGCATGCCAGTGAGCCCGCAAGCGCAGCCAGCGCCGCAGAGCATGCCAGGCAATGTGATGCCAGCCTCGGAGCGCAATTGCAGGGCACAGTTGAGGCAGTTGGGCGCAAAATTCAGGGACTTGCCGAGAATTCATGATAGTGCCGCCTGTACCATTGATTATCCGCTGAAGCTGGAAGTGGTTTCAGGTGATGTGGATGTGAAACCGGATGCGACGCTGAACTGCCAGATGGCTTTGACCTTTGCCAAATGGGTGAAAAGCGAATTGGAACCGGCAGCCAGGCTGCGCTTTTTGTCAGGCGTAAAATCCATCCGGCAAATGTCGTCCTATTCCTGCCGTCGCATGAATTCCAGCTCGCGTAATCCGTGGTCGGAACATTCGCGCGGCAATGCGATTGATATCGGCACGATTACACTGAACAATGGCAAGCAGATCGACGTACGCAAAAAGAGCTTCTTCTCATTTCGCGAGAAGGGTTTGCTGAAATCCGTTCGCTCCGATTCGTGCAAATATTTCAACACTGTGCTGGGACCGGGAAGCGACCGCCATCACAAGGACCATTTCCATTTCGACCTGCGTCACCGCAAATCAGGCAAGCGTTATTGCAGCCTGTAAGCTTGGGTTGAGCAAAAAAAAGACCGGTCTGAGACCGGTCCAAGGTTTGCACCTTGGGGTCGGCGCAATGGAAGCAGGACGGTGTCCAAGGCGGCGGACAAGTCGATAACGGCTGAATAGGAAGCCGGTGTACCGTCCTGACGCAATGTGTACTTGCCTGACGTTTCAGTTTCGTGACAAACCATAGAGGGACTGTAACTCTCTTGTGTGTTTGGAAAAATTGATGCCTCCAGTGGACCAACTTTTGATCTTCGCGGTCGCCCTTGTGGCCGCAGGCAGCGTGGCTGGCGTGATGGCAGGCCTGCTTGGCATCGGCGGT
>JBNKQT010000179.1:0-3271 GCA_050297115.1 Ensifer sp.
GCCGTGAGCAGCTTCAGCTTCCACTGTCTTGCCATCCGGCGTCATCAGAACGGAGGTCATGAGGCCGAGCGAACCGAACCCTTGAGCAACCGTGTCAGACTGGACGTCGCCGTCATAGTTCTTACAAGCCCAGATGTAGCCACCGGACCATTTCAGAGCGGAGGCAACCATGTCGTCAATCAGGCGGTGTTCGTAGGTGATGCCTGCATCCTTGAACTGATCCTTGAATTCGGTCTCGTAGATTTCTTCAAAAATGTCTTTGAAGCGACCATCGTAGACCTTCATGATCGTGTTCTTGGTGGACAGGTACAGCGGCCATTTACGCATCAGGGCGTAGTTCATGGAAGCGCGGGCGAAGTCACGGATGGACTCATCCAGGTTGTACATCGCCATGGTCACGCCAGCGCCTGGAGACTGGAACACTTCGCGTTCAATCACTTCGCCGTCTTCACCGACGAATTTCAGTGTAACAGTGCCCTTGCCGGGGAATTTGAAGTCTGTTGCGCGATACTGGTCGCCAAATGCGTGACGGCCAACAACAATCGGCTTCGTCCAGCCGGGAACAAGACGCGGAACGTTCTTGCAGATGATCGGCTCACGGAAGATAACGCCGCCAAGAATGTTGCGGATAGTACCGTTTGGCGAACGCCACATTTCCTTCAGGCCGAATTCCTCAACGCGACCTTCGTCAGGCGTAATCGTTGCGCATTTCACACCAACGCCGTGCTTTTTCATGGCATTTGCAGCATCAATCGTGATCTGGTCGTTGGTCTCGTCACGCTTTTGAACCGACAGGTCGTAATATTCGAGGTCAATGTCGAGATAGGGCAGGATCAACTTGTCCTTGATGAACTGCCAGATGATGCGTGTCATCTCATCGCCGTCCATCTCGACGACAGGGTTTGCGACCTTGATCTTGCTCATAAATCAGCCTCTTCTATCTAAGCGGGTTCGTGCAGCCATAGGAGCTGCGACTGTTTTCCGGTGCGCTATAGCATCTGGAATGGCGAACGCAAAGGTGGCTGCTGAAAAACAGCCAAATTTGATGGCGTATAGCCGGGTGAAATATACAGATGGCAGGCGAGGCGGCCTTTTTGATTTCCTGTCGAAATTGTGTAAGGGAACGCGCGACAAAACGGAAAGGCAAAAAATGGCGGGCACCCACGGCAATCGCGAGATGATCGCGGAAGGACCGGCAGTTATTCTGGTTCACCCTCAACTGGGCGAAAATATTGGCATGGTGGCGCGTGCCATGGCCAATTTTGGCCTTGCTGAGCTGCGCCTTGTAAACCCCCGTGATGGCTGGCCCTCTGAAAAGGCAAGTGCTGCGGCCTCCAAGGCCGATCACGTGATCGACAACGCCAAGCTCTATTCCAGTTTGGAAGATGCCATTGCCGATTTGAATTTTGTCTATGCCACAACTGCGCGCGACCGCGATGGCTTCAAGCCGGTGAGGGGCCCTGAGACGGCGGCCGCCACGCTTCGCCAGCGCTTCAAACAGGGTGAGAAGACCGGCATTCTCTTTGGCCGTGAAAAGTCTGGCCTGACCAACGAGGAGGTTGCGCTCGCTGACGAGATTGTGACCTTTCCCGTCAATCCTGCTTTTGCGTCCCTGAACATCGCCCAGGCGGTGCTTTTGATGTCCTATGAATGGATGAAAGGCAGCATGTCTGGCGACGAAAGCCTGCCTTTCCAGTCGGCAGAGCATCACCCGGCAAACAAGGCAGAACTCCAGGGCTTGTTTGACCATGTGGAAGAAGCGCTTGAGGCGCGTGGTTATTTCCGTCCTGCCGACAAAAAGCCGCGATTGGTTGAGAACCTGCGCACAGTTCTCACCCGGCCGGGCTTTACGCCTTCCGAAATCAACGTTTTGCGTGGCATTATCTCCTCACTGGATCGCTTCAGTCGCGACAATCCACGCGGGGCAGGGGCCCCCAACCGGTCAAAAAAGCCAAACCTGCGGCCTCGCGGCCCTGACGGCAAAATTCTGGAGTAGCCGACCTTGCAGGAAAAGCCTGTCCTTGTATTCGACAGCGGAATTGGCGGCCTCACTGTATTGCGTGAGGCGCGGGTTTTAATGCCGGAACGCAATTTTGTGTACGTTGCAGACGACGCTGGCTTTCCTTACGGAAACTGGGGAGAAGCGGAACTGAAGACACGTATTCTGGAATTGTTTGCAGAGCTTCTTGAGCGCTTTGATCCAGCTCTTGTCGTCATTGCCTGCAATACCGCATTCACGCTTGCGGGGGCTGCACTACGGCAAACCTTCCCGGACATGACGTTTGTAGGCACTGTTCCAGCGATTAAGCCAGCCGCTGAGCGCACGCGCTCCGGTCTTGTTTCCGTTCTGGCAACGCCGGGCACGGTAAAGCGCGCATATACGCGCGATCTGATCCAGTCCTATGCCTCCAAATGTCACGTCCGTCTGGTTGGCTCTGAAAATCTGGCAACAATGGCTGAAAGTTACATCCGTGGCGCGGGCGTGTCAGACGAAGAAGTCAAACGTGAAATCGCAGACTGCTTCATGGAGCAGGGCGCGCGCAAAACCGATATCGTTGTGCTTGCCTGCACACATTATCCCTTTATGGCCAACATCTTTCGGCGCCTGGCACCATGGCCTGTTGACTGGATTGATCCCGCTGAAGCCATTGCCCGGCAGGCGCGCCGCCTTTTGCCGGTGGTCAATCACCTGAAGTCCGGCGATACGCCCGATATCGCCTATTTCACGTCGGGCAATCCGGATTTTGCAACGCGCAGGCTTATTCAGGGGTTCGGCCTGCCGGCCTGAATGCCCTTCTGCCAACTGTGCTGTTTGGGCAACAAGAGGCGCTCTTTCAATCCCTCATCTAAATCAGCGGTCGAAATGTGTCGCAGATCGTGTAGGTTTTTCCTTGCGTGAAATGCTAACAGGAGGGCGCGAAATGGCTGGCACTATTACAGCATATATCCAGATTCGCATGGCTGACCTCCGAACCGGCGGTCGACGCCGTCGTATGGCATTTCATATTGACGTCTAACGACGCAATTCCACCTGCGGCAGCCTTGCCGCACAGCCAAAACCCAAAACCCTGAAGTAAAATCAACAGGTTCAATGTGTCCGGGACTCCGATTCCCGAGCCCTCTGCCTGTGCTTTAATGAGAGGACCAGTGCGTTTTGCCACTGGTGAATATTCATGAATCACGAATTATCCCTTGAGCGGCCAGATTTGTTGACAAGCCTGGATCGACTTCTTGATGCATACTCCCCATGGCGGTTAATCGCAGCACTTCC
>JBNKQT010000180.1:0-7738 GCA_050297115.1 Ensifer sp.
CAAATGTTCGAACAGAGACGACTGGCAACCTGGTTTCGCCCGCCTGTGGCAGCTCTCGTGCACGCCCGCCTGTCGCAAGCACAAGAAAATCGTATGGGTAGGAACCGGTGTCTGTTTCTACCGTTTTGCTCACACGATCAATGTTCAACGCGGCACATTCTGTCAGAATTTCAATGCGCTTTTCATCGGCTTTGGCAGCATCCAGAATTGTCACGTCGCCCAATGTCTTCTGGCCAGTTGCAAGTTTCTTGGAAAGCTCTGGCCTTTCATAGGGCATGTGCTGCTCATCGCCTAAAATGACAATGCGCCCGGCGAATCCGCATGCACGCAGTTCGTTTGCACAGGCCGCGCCCGCTTGGCCCGCACCGATAATGATCACAGATTTATTTTGCATGAGACCTCGCACAAGATTACACCGTACCGTATGGTATTTGAGCCGATCCGACTCCGGAGAGACTGTTCAATTGACTGAAGATACTGCTGAAACCCGCAAGCGGGCACCGACCAAAAGACTGAAAGATACCCCGCTCACCGAAGGTGACTGGGTGAATGCTGCGACCGAAATCCTGGTCAAGGAAAACGTACGCGGCATTCGCATTGATGCGCTCTGCCAGAAGCTGGGCGTGACCAAAGGCAGCTTTTATTGGCATTTCAAAACGCGTGCGGAACTGCTGGCGGCCATGCTGAAAAGCTGGCAACGCCGTATGACGCTGAACATTATCAAGAATATTTCCCGCGAGGGCGGCATCGGCTTTGAACGCCTGAAATACCTTATCTCGCTTCCACGCATGCCCCGCTCTCCAGCGTTCGCGCAAATTGAGATGAGCATTCGCGATTGGGGCCGCCGGGTTGATCTTCCGCGCCAGGCTGTTCAGGAAGTGGATCATATCCGCCTCGAATATTTTGCCGAACTGTTCCGTCAGGAAGGGTTTGATGATGAGACCGCCCGCACCCGCGCCTATGTGGCCTATTGTGTGATGATGGGCGATTCCGTTTTGTACAGCTCGCTCAACGATGTGGATCACGCCACTTTCGTGAATGAAGCCATTAAGGTTCTCGGCGCGCCCGTAAAGGACACGCCGAAAGCCTGATCAGGCATTGGCCGCTTTTGCCAGATCCAGCGCCACATCCACGATCATATCCTCCTGTCCGCCCACCATGCGGCGGCGGCCCAGTTCAGTGAGGATTTCGCGCGTGTCGATGCCGTAGTCTTTCGAGGCTTTTTCGGCGTGGCGCAGGAAGCTGGAGTAGACACCTGCATAACCAAGCGACATCGTCTCGCGGTCCACCTGAACGGGGCGATCCTGCAACGGGCGGACAAGGTCGTCAGCCGCATCCTGAAGTTTGAACAGATCGCATCCATGCTCAAACCCCATTTTGTTGGCAGCGGCCACAAAGGCTTCAATGGGCGTGTTACCAGCACCGGCGCCCATGCCCGCCAGAGAGCAATCCACACGGGTTGCGCCGTGCTCAACTGCGGTGATGGAGTTTGCAACCGCAAGGCTCAAATTCTGGTGCGCGTGAACACCAACCTGCGTTTCCGGCTTCAACGCGGCCCGCAGCGCATCAATGCGCGCAGCGTAATCCGTCATTGTCATCGCACCACCGGAATCGGTCACATAGACGCAATCCGCGCCATAGCTTTCCATTTTCTGCGCCTCACCGGCCAAAACTTCCGGCGGAGTCATATGCGCCATCATCAGAAAGCCAACCACATCCATGCCCATTTCCTTGGCAGCTGCAATGTGCTGCGCGGAAACATCGGCCTCGGTGGAATGGGTGGCGATGCGAACAGAGGTCACGCCAAGATCGGCAGCCTTTTTCAGATCGTGGATCGTGCCAATGCCCGGCAGAAGCAACGTCGCCAGCTTGGCGCGCTTGATCACTTTTGCCGCCTCTTCAATCCATTGGCTGTCTGTGTGTTTGCCGAAACCATATGTGAAGGTTGAGCCGGTCAGTCCGTCGCCATGGGCAACGGAAATCGCGTCCACACCTGCCTCATCCAGCGCTTGCGCAATAGCCCTCACGTGGCCGACATCATATTGATGGCGCATGGCATGCATGCCATCGCGCAGCGTTACATCGTGAATGAAAAGCTTGCTCATTATGCAGCCTCCTTTACCCAGTTGCGCTGGATGGAAAGGCGTTCTGCCGTCTTCATCGCCGCTGACGTCATAATGTCGAGATTGCCCGCATAGGCTGGCAGGTAGTGGGCAGCACCCTCAACCTCAAGGAACACCGTGACCTTGTAGCCGCTGAACTCCTTGCCCATTTCCGGGATGAAAAGCGGGGCGTTGTCGCCAATGCGTTCAAACTGCACCTCCTGTTTCAGCCGGTAGCCCGGCACATAAGTGCGCACTTCCTCAACCATGTCCTTGATCGATTTGACGATTGCATCCTTGTCGGCCTCATCGGCGAGACAAATGACCGTGTCACGCATAATCAGCGGTGGTTCAGCAGGGTTCAGAATGATGATTGCCTTGCCGCGTTCGGCACCACCCACCTGCTCGATGGCAGCAGCCGTTGTTTCGGTGAACTCGTCGATATTGGCCCGCGTCCCCGGACCGGCGGATTTGGAAGAAATGGAAGCAACAATCTCGCCCCAATGCACTTTTGTAACGCGGGAGATCGCGGCCACAATCGGAATGGTCGCCTGCCCGCCGCAGGTCACCATATTCACATTCGGCTGGTCCAGATTGGTGTCCAGATTAACGGGCGGAATTGTGTAGGGGCCAATGGCGGCAGGCGTCAGGTCAATCACCTGTTTGCCATCAGCAATCAGCGCTTCGGAATGTTTCTTGTGTGCGCCCGCCGATGTGGCATCGAAAACGATCGCGATTTCTGGATAGACGTCCAGATTGCGCAGGCCTTCGAGCCCCTCATGCGTGGTGGCAACGCCCATGCGGCCTGCCCGCGCCAATCCGTCCGATGCGGGGTCGATCCCCACCATTGCTGCGCATTCCAGCACGTTTGAAAGACGCATGATCTTGATCATCAAGTCAGTTCCGATATTGCCGGAGCCAATGATCGCGCATTTAACCTTGCCGCCCATCAGGCATTCTCCCCAAATTCTACATTGATTTCACCAAGCCCCTCAATGCGGGCTGTACATTTGTCACCGGGTTCAACCGCAACCATGGGACCAAGCGCGCCGGAAAGAACGACATCGCCCGTCTTCAGCGGCCTGCCCTGGCGGGCCATGGTTTGTGCGAGCCAAGTGAGCGCGGAAAGCGGAGAGCCCAAGCAGGCGCGGCCCGAGCCAGATGATTTCTGTTCGCCATTGATTTCCAGTGTCATCTGGCAATCAAGCAGGTCCACTTGATCAATGCGCTTGGCGTAAGGGCCAAGAACGAAGTGTGATGAAGATGCATTGTCGGCTATGGTGTCTGTAATGCGGATATCCCATCCGGCAATGCGCGACCCGACAATTTCCAAAGCAGGCACTACATAATCAATAGCCTGCAATACTTCACCTGCCGTCACATCAGAGGCGTCGACACCGCGCGCCATGATGAAGGCGATTTCGGCCTCCACCTTGGGCTGGTGCAGTTCTTTCCACGGCACGGTTGCGCCGTTCAACACATCCATGTCGGCAAAGAGTAGCCCATAATCAGGCTGGTGCACGCCGAGCTGTGCCTGAACCACTTTGGATGTGAGGCCAATTTTTGCGCCCACGACACGGCTCTGTTCAAGCCGTCGCGCGGTGTTGATTTCCTGCACAGCGTAAGCGCTTTCAACATCGCTTTCGCCGAGCAGATCACGCACAGGCGCGCACGGCTCACCCGTTTCTCTTGCCTGCCAGATACGGTCGGCGGCCTCCTGAAGCTTGCTCATGCCGCTTGCCTCCCAACAATCTTGTCAAGGAACTTGCGACGGCCCTTTTCAGCAATCGTGGCGGCCACATAGGCTTCTTCCAGCTCTTTAACAATTTTGCTCACCGGCTCAATCGCGTTGATCGTACCAACGCCCTGCCCCGCGCTCCAAACATGTTTCCATGCCTTGGAGCCAGAATGCATATCGCCTGAAAAATCGATCTTGGCGGCGGTCTGCATATCATCAAGCGAAATGCCTGCCCGCTCCACACTGGCCTTCATCCAGTTACCCAGCGCGCCAGTGATGGCCCGCGAGGCAATGAGATCCTCCATGTGGCTTTCAATCACCATGCGGCGGTATTCGTCAGGGATCATTGTTTCTGGGGCGGCCAGAAAACGGGTGCCCACATAGGCAAAGTCCGCGCCTAAATTTTCCACCGCGCGCACTGCCTTCCCGGTGGAAATGCCACCGCCAACGATCAACGGCCCGTCAAAGAAAGAGCGCACTTCATCAACGAAGGGCAGCATGGAATATTCGCCCGTATGGCCACCAGCGCCAGAGCAAACCAGCACGAGACCATCGGCACCTTTTTCCACCGCCTTCTTAGCGTAAGCCGGCGAATTCACATCGGCAAACACCAGCCCGCCATAAGCATGCACGGCGTCAGTCACGCGATGCGGGCCGCCAAGCGCGGTGATCACCAGACTGGGCTTGAATTCGGAAACAAGCGCGATCTCTTCATCAAAACGGCCATAGCTATTATGCGTGATCATGTTGAAGGCCCAGGGCGCATCATCCGTTCCAAGAGCCGAGGTGATCGTCTCAAACCACTGGCGCAGATCCTCAATCGTGCGCGCATTTGGCCCCGGCATGGACCCCATGATGCCAGCCTTGCAAGCCGCAATCACCATATCCGGGCCGGACACCAGAAACATTGGCGCGGAAATCACCGGCAGGCGCATTCTGGCCTGCATGGCCGCAATGGCTTTTTTGGAATCAGTCATGAACTCTCCCTCTTTCTTCTGCCGCCGCCACGCACCATCAGGCCGCCATCAGAGCGGATGATTTCGGACGTGACGAAGCGGGATTCTTCTTTTGAAGCCAGCGTGACATAGAGACCGGCATGATCCTCCGGCTCGGAGAGAAATCCGAGCGGCACGGTCTTGGCCACCATCGTGTCAAAGCCTGGAATTTCATTGAGCTGGCGGGTGTCGCCAGCAGATTGCAACCCACCCAGATTGGTGCGGGTGCCGCCCGGGGCCACCGCGTTGACGCGGATATCCGGAGCGAGTTCGAAAGCAAGCTGCTTGACTGTTCCAGCCAGCGCATGTTTCGAGGAAACATAAAGAACACCACCACCACCGGGATAAAAGGTGGAGGATGACAGTGTGAAAATGATGGAACCCTGGCTTTGTCTCAGCGCGTCCAGCCCTGCGCGCGCAGCCAGCAGGTAACCCTGCACATTCACCGCAAAAAGCTCTGAAAACCGTGCGGTCAGATCCTCGCCCGCAATGTCCTCAAACCGTTCGGAAAAGTCATAGACACCTGCATTGGGCACAAGCGTATCAAGCTTGCCGAACGCTTTCACCGTTTCATCAACGGCGTGGACGTTATCGTCCCAGCTACGCACATCGCCAATGATCGGCAGAACCGCGTCGCCGTGAGCCGCCCTCAGCGGGGCCACGTCGCTTTCGCTTCTCAGGAGGACGCCCACACGGGCACCCTCTTTGACAAAGCGGTCAACGACCGCTCTGCCAATGCCTTTGCCCCCGCCGGTCACGAGCGCTGTATATCCCTGCAACCGCGTCATCAGAGGAACGTGTTCAGGTTTTTCGACAGAAGCACGTTCTGCACGATAAAGACGCGGCGGTGATAGACCTTGAACGTGCTCCCATGGCGACGCAGCACATCCTCGCGGCGGCCATGGATCACATCCTGATCGGTCTCATTGCGGTTGCGCACATTGGTAAACACCGAGCACACGCCCACAAGGTTTGGATCATCCATCTCAAACACTTCAATATTGGAGATGATATGCGCATGACGTGTTGCCGGATTATCCGCCCAGGCCGATGGTTCCGCATAGCGGGCCACACGAATGGAAAGCTCTTTCCAGCCATCGTCAAAATAGGCGGATTCGCCATATTTGAACTGTCCGCGCTTGTCAGAACGGCTGCGGGTTTCCATGTCCGGCATCCAATAATGGATGTCCTTGTCAATGAAGGTTTCCAGCCATTCGCCATAGGCTTCGCGATCCAGCGTGCGGGCCTCGGAATAGAGGAATTTCTGCACCGCGCGTTCGGTATCGAAGTCCGCATAGCGGGTGAAATCGGTGAATACGTTTGCAATATCCAACATGACCCTTACTCCGCAGCCTGAATGTCGGATGATTTCTGCGGTGGGGCTGTTTCGCCGTTTTGCAGATCTTCCCAATTGTCGTGGCGCATGAATTCCGCCCAGCGCGTGTAGAACAGGCGCTGATTGGCATCGTTGACGGAACCGCGATGGATAATGCCCGGCAGGTCGCGGCTGTCGTCACGCGTACCGGTGCCCAATGCGTAGTGCAAAGGCTGGTGACGGGTGACATAACCTTGGTTGACCTTGGTGGAATATTCCCAGTTCTCGCCGTCATCCATTTCGAAAACACCGGCTGGCGAGAAGGTCATCATCACGCCCTTGCGGTAAGCTTCCTTGATTTCTTCCGGCATGTTCTTGTTGACGAGCGTCCACACAACAAGCTCGATCTTGTCCGGCCCGCGTGGGTGCCACACACGGAACGTCGCCTGCCCGGGCAGGAAGGAAAAGTTCGGGAACACGGTGCAGGAACCAACGCCGCCCACCATGCGCGCACGCGCCTCACCAAGCCTTTCCTTCATCGCTTCCTGACGCGAGAAGACATAGTCCACCAGTTCGGGATAACCGAGCGTGCGGGTATTGCCCACCTTGTCCATGGCGCTTTCAAAACCGTGGCCATAGACGGAGGCCTGGAAGGCCAGTTCATCGTAACGGTCGCCCAGATTAACCTGACCGCCGACAATGGCCTGCGCGCCAGACTGATGCGACCAGAAGGCATGGAGAATATCGCCAACGAAGTTTTCCGCCGGGAATTTCCAGTTACAGGGAATTTCGGAACGGATCGCGCCGCCTATGAATTCCGTGCCACCCTCATCATTGTCGAGCATCACATCAAGGTAATAGGTGAAGTCGCCAAAATACTCTTCAAGACTTGGTGCTTCGGGATCGAATGTACCGAAGATCAGACCTTTGTAGGACGAAACCTGCGCCACCGGCGTCAACCCGACCTGCTTGGGATCGAAGGTTCTGTCTGCATCATAAACCTTGGTGTCGTTGATCTTGCCATCTGTGCCACGCAGGCCACCATCAATGCCGAAGGACCAGCCGTGATAATTGCAGATGAAGCCGCGCGCCTTCTTGCCCGCATCCACCATGCAAACCCGGTTGCCGCGGTGTGGGCAGGAATTCAGGAATGCGTTGACGGAACCATCGCGCTGGCGAATGACAATGACATTATCCTCGCCCATAGATGTGCGTATGAAATCACCCGTATCGGGAATCTGGCTCTCATGCGCCAGAAACAGCCAGGCGCGACCAAAGATCTGGCGCAGCTCCGCCTCATAAATGTCCTGGTCGTGGAAGACGCGACGATCAACCTGCGAGCGGCGCGTGTCAACAAGATCGGCAAAGCCCGGATATTCCCCGGCCTTGGGGTAAACCGGACGCATGTCCGGACGGTTGTGGTCGTGATTGCCACACATAATATGTTCCTCCTCAGTGTCAGTTCAGTTTTGCAAAGACACCGTTCTCTTGCTGCACGCTCTCAAAAAACTTGAGATTGTCGCAGCCCGTCGGCTCGTTGTGGGCCTCTCCAGTGCCCAGATCGAATTCGGCAAAATGGACCGGGCAG
>JBNKQT010000181.1:0-10545 GCA_050297115.1 Ensifer sp.
TTCATCGCATAGAAATGGTGCATCAGGACCTGCGCCCGGAGAACATACTGATCGACAGCGCCGGTACGGTGAAGATTATCGACTTCGGCTCCACCCGCGTGGCCGGTGTGGTGGAGGCAAGCCCCCTTGACGATGAAGGTAATATCCTCGGGACAGTACAGTTCACCGCGCCAGAATATTTCTATGGTGAGATTGGCACAGAGCGGTCTGATTTCTTCTCGCTTGGCGTGATCGTTTATCACATACTCACCGGCAAACTGCCCTACGGTGCCAATGTCTCGAAAGTTCGTACACGACAGCAAGCGCGCAAGCTGCGTTATCACTCGGTCCGGCTCTATAATGAAAGCGTGCCTGAGTGGATTGACGGGGCCTTGAAAAAGGCAACCCATCCGGATCCGTTCAAGCGCTACGAAGCGCTATCGGAATTTACCTTCGATCTTAGCCACCCGAACCGCGCTTTTCTGGAAACTGAAAGCGGCGTTTCTTTTGCCGAGCGCAACCCTTTGCTTTTCTGGAAAGTGCTGACGGTTTTCTTCGCTCTTCTGAGCCTCGCGCTTTTCATTCAACTCTATTCCCAACCGTAATCCAAGAAAGGACATTCCCATGAACAAACTGGACGTGACTGAAATGATTTTCGAGCGCAAGCGGGCAACTGGCATGAAGTGGTCGGAGATTGCATCGGCCATCGGTATGTCGGAGGTTTTCACGACTTCTGCCTGCCTGGGCATGAATTCCCTTCTGCGCGAGAAGGCAGATGTTCTCGTGAAAACGCTTGGCTTGCCGCAAGAGGCTGCCGTGGTGTTGGCGGAATATCCCAACAAGGTTTTCCCTCAGACCGTTCCGACCGACCCGCTGATTTACCGCTTTTATGAAATCGTGGGTGTTTACGGCGAAACGCTGAAAGAACTGATCCACGAAAAAGGTGGCGACGGCATCATGTCTGCCATCGATTTCGACATGAGCGTCGACAAGGTGCCTTATGAAAAAGGCGACCGGATTGTTGTGACTATGAGCGGCAAGTTCTTGTCTTACAATCAGTGGTGATGATGTTTCAGATCGTTACAGTTGCCATCTTCTGTTTGCAGACCGGGGATGGCAAAATTGTCCCACGCATCGGTGGTAACTAAAATTCAACGCAACCGATTAACGGATTTTTTGCCCTGTCTGTCAGCCTGATCTTAAGAGCATCGCGCTATTCCTAAGCCATAAATCGCCGCCGCATGTATCGAGACGGCACATATTGAACGGTTGGGAGAATAAAATGAAAGATCAGATCAGGGACCTTCTGTCCAAACATGGCACACTGCCTGTTGCGGTGAGCGAGATTGCCGACGATGCAGATCTCTATGCAGCGGGTTTGTCTTCTTTCGCTTCCGTGCAGTTGATGCTTGCCCTTGAGGAAGCGTTCGACATCGAATTTCCAGATCATTTGCTGAACCGCAAGTCCTTCTCTTCCATTCAGGCGATTGAAGATACGTTGAAGATTATCCTCGCTGAGGAGGCCGCGTGATGAACGTTCTTACTGAAGTTCAGGGCAAAAGCCTCATTGAGCGTGCCCGCGAAGTTGCCGCCGTTGCCGGACAGTTTGCAGACGCTGTTGATGCTGAAGGCCGTTTTCCGCATGAGGCCCTCGCGGCCATGAAAGAAGCCCGGCTGCTGGGTATTCAGGTGCCGGTGCATCTGGGCGGCGAAGGCGCTTCTATTGCCGATATCACAGAAATCACGTCAATTATCGGCCAGGAATGCGGTTCCTCCTCAATGATTTTTGCCATGCACCACATCAAGCTTTCAAGCGAGGTGGAACATGGTCTCGGCGATGCGTGGCACGAAGGTTTCATGCGCCGCATTGCTGAAGAACAGCTCCTTTTGGGCTCTGCCACAACAGAGGCCGGTATTGGCGGCAACCTGCGCAATTCGATCTGCGCAATCGAGGTTGAAGGCAATATTTGTCGCTTGACCAAGGAAGCCACCGTTATTTCATATGGCCTCTATTGCGATGCCATTCTGATCACCTCACGTGCCCATCCTGATGCCGCGATGACCGATCAGGTGATGACGGTATTTCTGAAAGACCAGTATACGCTCGAAAAGACCCATGACTGGGACACAATGGGCATGCGTGGCACGCGTTCGGAAGGTTTTCTCTTCAAGGCAGAAGCGCCGAAAGAGCAGATTCTGCCGCAGCCATTTGCTGAAATTGCCGCTGAATCCATGTTGGCTGTTTGCCACATCCTGTGGTCCGGCGTCTGGTATGGCCTGGCGGTAAACGCTGTTGCTCGGGCTCAGACTTTTGTGCGCAAGGCAGCCAAGGCTAACCCTGGCTCAATGCCGCCCGGTGCGCTGCGTCTGGCTGAGGTTTCCAACAAGCTGCAGCTCATCAAATCCAATGTGGTTGCCGGCCTTCAGAAATACGAAGAAGCCAAGGCAAACCCGGCAAGCCTCACGTCCATGGGTTTTCTGGTGGCGATGAACAATATCAAGATTGCATCTTCGCAGGGCGTTCTGGAAGTGATCAACCACTGCATGTTGATTGCCGGTATTGCCGCTTACAAAAATAATACGCCTTACAGCCTGGGCCGTCATCTTCGTGATGCACATTCGGCGCAGATCATGATTTCAAATGACCGAATCTTGAGCAACACATCCAATCTTCTGTTGGTCAACAAACTCGACACAAGCCTGGTGGGGTGAAGCACGATGGATATGCAAGTTTCCTTTCTCGACCGTCTCTTTGATGCGGGCCTTCTGATCGATACCGGTGTTGAGGGGCTTTATGCTCGCTCAGGCGCGTTCGAAGATGTCATCACGGCCTTTGAACGTCTGATCGATAAATTTGGCGGTCCCGATGGCGCAGAGGCAATTCGCTTCCCGCCGGGCATGAACCGGATGCATTTTGAAGGTTCGGGCTACATGAAAAACTTCCCGCAGCTCGCGGGTACGGTTCACTGCTTCTGCGGTAATGATGCCGACCATATGAGCCTTATTCAGTGCCTTGCAGAAGGCGAGGATTGGACCAAGAACCAGCAGGCGTCTGATATCGTTTTGACCCCGGCTGCATGCTATCCGCTCTATCCGCTGGTGGCCAAACGTGGTGAACTGCCGGTTGGCGGTGGTCTTTTCGACATCCAGTCCTACTGCTTCCGCCATGAACCATCTAACGATCCGGCTCGCCAGCAGCTTTTCCGCATGCGTGAATATGTGCGCATGGGTAAGCCAGAGGATGTACGCGCATTCCGTGAAGACTGGATGGAACGTGGTCGCGAGTTGATGGCTGCAGTTGAGCTTCCTGTTGAAATTGACGTGGCAAATGATCCGTTTTTCGGTCGTGCGGGTCGTATGATGAAAAACAATCAGCGCGATCAGAATCTCAAGTTTGAACTTTTGATCCCGATCACCTCCACATCCAAGCCAACCGCTTGCATGAGCTTCAACTATCACCAGGACCACTTCGGTGCGACCTGGGATTTGAAAACTGCGGACGGTGAAACGGCGCATACGGCCTGTGTTGGTTTTGGTCTTGAGCGCATTGCGCTGGCACTCTTCCACCATCATGGCCTTGATCCGAAGCTCTGGCCGGAAGGCGTCCGCAACGCGCTCTGGGGCTGAACCTGATGACGCAACTGCTGAATATCAAGCCGGAGGGTTGGCAGGTTCATGCGCTTCACAGCCAGGAGCGTATGTGGCCGCAAACCAATTGTTACACGGATTTGTGGATCGAGATGCTTTCCGCCCTCGGTCTGCCACCCGAGGCAACGCTTGGCTTTACGCTGACACAGGATTTCGAAGGCGACCAATTTACCTTTTTCAAGGTGCCGCTGGAAGATCTCGAAACCCTGTTCGGCATTCGGGTTACCGAGCTTGCGATCTATGATCGTGTCGAGACCCATGTCGAAACGCAGCTCAAGCTCGGGCGATATTCACTGGTTGAGGTCGACAGCTATTATCTGCCGGATACCCATGGTGTTGGCTATCACACAGAGCATGGCAAAACGACAGTGGCGATAAACCGCATCGACATTGCTGCGCGTGAACTGGACTATTTTCACAATGAGGGCTTCTTCCATTTGGAAGGGGATGATTTCGATGGCCTGTTCCATCGCAATGCACCGGAGGGCGCGTTGCCATTCCTGCCTTATTGCGAGTTTGTAAAGCTTCCGGACCTCTTCCCCAACGGGGAGGAGTTAAGGGAGGAGGCCGAAGTGCTTGCCGCATTGCACTTCGGCCGCCGACCCTTTGATAATCCCATTCGCACCTTTGCGAATGGGTTTGCAGAGGATGCAGCTCGCGTGGCCGAGCGGCCTTTCGAGTTCTTCCACAAATATGCCTTCAACACGCTGCGTCAGGCGGGCGCGAATTTTGAGCTGGCGGGAAGCTATCTGACTTGGCTCGGCGGTGATTATGCCGATGCCGCCCCTGATGCATTCAAGATTTCCGAAGTCATGAAGGCAACGCAGTTCCAGCTCGCCCGTGCTATTACACGGCGCAATTTCGACCGACTCAATGGTGCGGTCGATCCTGCTGCCGATGCCTGGGACAGCCTCATGCTGAAGCTGGAAAAGAAACTGGGTTAAACACGCATGGATGCTCTTCCTTCCTGGAGCCCGCCAGATGATGGCCGAAATCCCGCTCAGAGCCAGATTGGTCGGCGGCTGGATAATGGCTGGCGGTTGGTGGTTACCGATGCAGGCCAGTTTGACAGTGTTGAAACGCTGGAATTGACAGAGGCGGCCACTGCAGCGCCGGTGCCGGGAACGGTGGCGCAGGCACTCGAAGATGTCGGGCAGTTTGATCGCGATGCACCAATGCCACTTGATGACAAGGATGCCTGGTACATCCTCGATATCGCTGGCGAAACAGGTAAGCAGCATCTGCATTTTGACGGCTTGGCGGGCATTGCCGATGTCTACCTCAATGGCGCCTTGATCCTGCAATCACGCAGCATGTTTGTCGAACATGAGATTTTGGTTGAACTGAACGGCAATGATCGTTTGGTGATTCATTTCAAGGCTATGGAGCCTGAACTGAAGAAAAAGAGTCCGCGCGCGCGCTGGCGTCCGCAAATGATAACCCCGGCTGGAATCCGCCTTCATCGGCAGACCTTGTTGGGTCGTATGCCCGGCTGGTGCCCCGAGGTTCATGCCGTTGGTCCATGGCGTCCGATCAGCCTGGTCCGCGAGAAAGTCTTTGGCGATGTGCGGTTCAAGCCCTCGCTGGACGCGCAGGGTGTGGGGCATCTAACTGTCTCGGTTTCAGCGGAGGCTGAAGGGGCAATTGTTTCTTGCGCGGGTGCGACGGCGACAGTGGCCGGTGGTTGTGCCGAGCTGACTATCCGCGATGTCGCGCCGTGGTGGCCGCACACCCACGGTTTGCCCGCGATGCATTCCGTTTCGCTTGAACTGAATGGATTGCACTACGAAATCGGGCAAACCGGCTTTCGCCGGATCGAGGTGGATAACGGTACCGATGGCAAGAGTTTTGGCTTGAAGCTCAACGGTGTACCCGTCTTTTGCCGTGGTGCTGTGTGGACCAGTGCTGATATCGTGAGCCTGCCGGGTGGTGAGGAAGACTATCGCCCCTGGTTGGAGCTGGCAGCAGAAGCGGGCATGAACATGATCCGTGTTGGCGGCACGATGGCCTATGAAAGCCCCGATTTCTATAGGCTCTGTGACGAGCTGGGCATCATGGTTTGGCAGGAAGCCATGCTTGCCAATTTTGACTATCCGGTTGCCGACGACGATTGGCTCCAGCTTTTCAAAACTGAAATTGAGCAGTTTTTCGATCGCATATCCGGTTCGCCTTCGCTTGGTGTTTTCTGTGGTGGATCTGAAATGCATCAGCAGGCCGCCATGCTTGGGCTGCCGAAAGAGACCTATGAAGGCCCGCTGACACAGGAGATTATTCCTGAAATCGTTGCGCGCAAACGGCCCGATTGCGTCTATGTTCCCAATTCACCCTATGGCGGGGCAATGCCATTCTCACCGAATGAAGGGGTGACGCATTATTACGGCGTCGGCGCCTATTGCCGCCCGCTGGAAGATGCGCGCCGAGCCAATGTGCGTTTTGCGGCTGAGTCGCTGGCCTTTGCCAATGTGCCGGAGCAGGCGACACTCGATCAGCATCTGCCCGATCCACCTGTGCATGACCCACGCTGGAAGGCTCGCGTGCCGCGCGACCGTGGGGCAGGGTGGGATTTTGAGGATGTGCGCGATCACTATTTGAAGCTGCTTTATGAGGTTGAGCCTGCAACGCTGCGCTATGAAAACATGGCGCGCTATCTCGATTTGTCGCGTGCTGTGAGCGGTGAAATTGTGGAGGCGACCTATGCAGAATGGCGCAGGCCTGGCTCCTCCTGCAATGGCGCTTTGATGTGGACTTTTCAGGATTTGATGGCAGGGCCCGGTTGGGGCCTTGTGGATGCCACGGGCCTGCCCAAGCCGGTCTGGCATGCCGCGCGCCGCGCGTTCCGCCCGGTTCAGGTGACGCTCACCGATGAAGGAACCAACGGGCTGGATGTGAATCTCATCAATGAGTTGGACCGCGCCATTGACGTTGTGGTCGAAATATCCTGCCTGCGCGACGGCAAGGTGCCGGTTGTGTCCGGGCAAAAGGAATTCACGCTTTTTGCCCGGTCTGGCCGGACGATTCCAGCGACCGACTTTTTCGGTGCGTTTTTCGATACGACCTATGCGTTCCGCTTCGGTCCACCATCTCATGATGTGACGGTTGCGCGTTTGATCGCGGCTGAGACCGGAGAGGAAATCGCAACGGCTTTTGATTTTCCGCTTGGCCGTCCTGCTGCGCAGCACGCTTGTGAGCTAGTCGCGGAACTTCACGAAGACAATGGTTGGTCTTTGAGCGTTTCAACAGATCGCTTCGCGCAGAATGTGATTATCGATGTGCCCGGCTTTCTGCCGTCTGACAACTGGTTCCATTTGGCGCCGGGTGAGCCCCGCAAAATCTGGCTTGAGCCGTTTGCCGCCGAAGGCCATACAAAACCATCAGGGCAAATCCGTTTGCCCGGCGGGCAATCATTGGCGCAGTTTTAATGCCGCTTTAGCCGCCGTCAAAATTCCAAGGCAAGTTTGCGGATTTCTTCGATCATGACAGCGCGCGCGTGAGCGGGTGTCATGTTGTGATCGGCATTGGCAACCAAGGTCATGGCGATGTTGGGTGTTGGTGGGCTACTTGCTGCGTCGAGGCCGAATGTCAGCTTGAATTGCTCCAGTCCCACATCATTGTCGGCATAGACAAGGTGCAGAGGCACATTGCGTTCAGCCAATGTATCGAAGGCTTTGACGATGCTGTTTTTGTGCCTGTTGGCGGCCGACAATGAGCCTACATAGGGGCTGATTTTTGCGGCAATCCGCTTGCCGATGGCTTTACCCACATTGATTGCGGCGGACGGAATGTCGACCTGACCTTTGAGAAGCCGTTTGAGGGTTTCCGGGTCGCGGGCGCGGGCCGAATAGTCTTCCAGCGGGCGGGCCACATTGCTCACCTCATCATCAACTTTTTTGGCGGGATCCCAGACGAAGATGATGTTGTTCATCAGCGCGAGACCTTTCACCCGGTCGTCGGCCAGGGCTGTCTGAAAGGCCGCATAGCTGCCGCTGCACCTGCCGGAAAGAACGACAGGGCCAAGTCCACGGTCTTCAACGAAGTCGATTGCAGCCATGGTGTCTGCAATTTGAAGATCAGAGTATAGAACTTGCGCAGGAGCGCCGGGAAGATGCGGGCTATCACCAACATTGGCCGCATCAAAGCGGAATGTTGCGATACCTTCCGCTGCAAGCTTGCGCGCGGTTTCCACGGCTGAGCGGCCCCAGCCTGTGGAACGTTCGTAGCTCGTGCCATGAATGATGACGGTCGCGCCTTTTCTCGCGCCTACAGGTTCGCACAGGGTGCCAATAAGACGGTTGTTTTGGTGAAAACGCAGCGATGTTTCGGTGAAATTTTCACCGCGCAATATCGCGGGCTCCAAGGTTTTCGACTTGTGTTTTGGCGTTTCCACCACGGTCATGGCGCGGATATTGTCGGCGATTGCGCACAGCGTGTCCGCCGGAATTTTCTGTACCACCGGATTGGCTATGAGCGCTTCGTGCCCTCTAAATGGGATTTCGGTTACGTGGTGGCCCGAAGCTTTCAACTCGGCAGCAAAATTGGCATCGCTTTCGCGACCCGGCCGCACGGCAATGAGAATATCAATATCCGAAGGAACCATCTCGGCACTTAGCTTGAGCGTCTTGATCTCTTTGGCCGTCGGTGCTGGCAGTTCCAGTCCGGCAATGGTCAGGCTGCCGTCCTCTGGCTGCCCGCCTGAAATTCCAAGGTCAGCTGCAATCAGCTTCCACCAGATGCCGGTTTCGCGTACCCACAAACGACCGGAAAGAGAAGGTGCCAAGAGGGCCAGTCCCGAAATGCCGCCAAGGCGAGGCAGGGCATTGATGGCCAACATGGCACCAAGACTATGGCCTGCAAGAACAATGTTGGCGCAGCCGGAGTAGTGTTTCAGCGCTTCCGTTGCCTGGCTGATACTTTCAAGCCAGCTTTCCAATCCGAGACGGCCAGCTTGATCTTCAATACTGTTGCCGGTTCCGGGAAAATCAAAACGAAGGCTTGCAATTCCGCGCGCGGCCAGCGCATCGGCCAGTTGTCGATGAAATTTGCGCAGGCAGACTTCTTCAAAACCCCATGGACTGACAAAAAGCACCGCTGTGTTGGCTGGCAGCGCATCCGCGTTTGGTGACATATAGAGGCCAGCGCAAGCACCAAAACTAACTGGCGTTGCTGCGTGAAGCGGCGTCAGTGTTTTTCGTTGCGGCTTGTTTGAACCAGCGTGCATATTCATAGCTTACACGCCCTCCGTTGCGGTCGTGTTTGTGGGAATGGCGATGCGCGAAACGCTTGCGATGAGAGGGCGCAGCCTTGCGGGCGCGCGCTGGGTGAGGGGCTCCAGCATTTTCCCGTCTTCGGGCGTTGTTGCGCCAGCAAGCCTCAGGGCTGGCACGTAAATCAACACGCCCGCAACAATCGCTGCCAACACGCCCAGCAGACCTGGAAGGACTTGTGTCAACGCGTATACCGCAGCCCCCATAACCAAGGCTGCGACTGTGATGCGCAGGATAGGCATAAGCAGTTTTCGCGCCATGTGGGAAAGCTGCATGCTAACGATCATATAGACGCACATCAATGTATAGGCGACATTGCGCACAATGGCTGCACCCTCACCGCCATAGTAGGGAATAACCAGCAGGCAACCGCCCGAAATCAGGATCGCACCCGCGATAACCACTTTGAGGCGAATGGCCGGTCGATCAATGGTGAAGACATAGGTGGTGCAAAGCTGCAGCAGCACATTGGCAGGTGCTCCCAGCGCCAGAATGGAAACAATCACGCCACTTGTGACGAACGCATCGCCATAGACAGCTGTTACCAGCGGTGGCGCAATGGCTGCGAGACCAAATGACATGGGCATAGCCAGAAAGGCAAAGCTGCGGATAACCGTTTCAAAAGCAGCGTCTGGCAACTTGCCGTCATTGGCTGAAAGTTGCGAAGAGAAATAGGGTACCAGGCTACCGGAAAGCTGAATTGGCAGTTGAAGCGCCATATTGGCAAGAGAGATTGCAACGGCATAAAAACCGACGGTTTCCACATCGCTTAGCTGCTGCAAGAACAGAATTTCCGGGCGGGTGAGGAAGATCGCCGTGATGATGTATTCGACGATCACGAAACTGGACGAGTTAATGAGCCCTCGCAGGTCAATCCCGCAACCATCCGGACGGTTCATGAGGATTTTCAGCGTGTGCGCAAAAAGAATGGTTTGGCCTGCCAGATAGCCGAGGAGCGCGCCTGTGACGCCATAAAACAAGGCCCCTAAAGTGATTACAGTCAGTTGGAGGACAGCGCTTGCGCCCGAAATCTTGAAGAGTGCACCAAGCCTTTGTTCTCCCACGAGAAAGTTTTTTGAAAACGATCCGACTGATTGCACGATGAACAATGCGGCAACAATGCTGGTCACTTCAGGTGCATCATCAAACCAATGCACATCTTTGAAAAAGAAGAAAATCAGTCCATAAGCCAAGACCATCGCGAGGGTGACGAATGCGACGGGACGCGCCAGCCAGGATGCAAACTGCAGCCGCTTGGCCGTATCATGACCGTTCATACGCAGCTGCGGCAGCAGTCGCAGCAGCGAGACACCGGTTCCAAGCTCGGCAACGAGACCGCCGGTTGTTGCCAGCCACACGCAGAAAGCAATGACACCATTGGCCTCAGGGCCGAGCAGTCGTGCAACGATAATGGATGAAATGAAGCCGGTGATCAGCATGGTCATGCCAGCAGCAGCATTCAATGCTGAATTGCGCACGACCGGGCCGCCCACAGACTTTTCGTTTTCCTCGCTCAGCATCAGGTTACCGTTTCCGCCATGGTGCTTGAGCGCGCAGGCCGACATTGCTGCCTGCCACGTCAGCTCCAGAGGATGGTGTTTGTGAGTCGTTGTGCGCCATCGGAATGTACGGCTCCCTTTCAATATTTGAATTTAGG
>JBNKQT010000182.1:0-10962 GCA_050297115.1 Ensifer sp.
GCACGAGCCCCTTCCCACCAACTGGGATGTCGCGTTGCAGCGATTCGCAGGCTCGAGCTTCGCGTTGAGTGCTTTCGGAGCGGAGTATCGCAAGCTTTATGCTGCCTGCAAACAACAGGAACTTTCGGAATTTTCGTTCCGTGTAACCGATGTCGAATACGACGCCTACATAAGGACGGTGTGAGATGAATGCATTTGCCAAATTTGACAATCCCGGTCACGTCAAATCCTATTATGCAGCGACGGCGATCGCACAGGCCGCAAGGCCTGCACTTCAAGGTGAGCTAGAAGCTGATGTGTGTATCATCGGCGGCGGGTTCACCGGCATATCGGCAGCACTTGAACTTGCTGAACGCGGCTACAAGGTTATTGTCCTAGAGGCAAGCCGTGTTGGTTTTGGCGCATCCGGTCGCAATGGCGGCCAAATCGTCAACGGATATAGCCGCAATCTCGAAACAATCAGGAAATGGTACGGCGAGGAAAAGGCCGCAGCTCTTGGGCATATGTCACTTGAAGGCGGCGACATTATCCGCGAGCGAGTGAATAAATACGGTATCGATTGCGACCTTCGCCACGGCGGTTTCTTTGCCGCTTTCACCGACAAACAGGTGCGCGCGATGGACACCATCCGCCACGATTGGGAAAAACGCGGCCATAATGGTCTCGAAATAGTTTCGAAAGCGGATGTGGGAAAGTATGTTTCGTCGCGTCGCTATGTCGGTGGCATGATCGACCGCAAGGGCGGACACATCCATCCACTTAACCTCGTTGAAGGCGAGGCGCGGGCTGCCGAAAGCCTCGGCGCTCGAATTTTTGAGAATTCCCGGGTGACCCACGTCGACACGGGTGCCAAGCCAAGCGTGTCTACGGACACCGGCAAGGTGCTGGCAAAATATGTCCTCGTGTGTGGCAACGCCTATCTCGGCGAGCTGTTGCCTGCGATTTCCTCCCGAATGATGCCGGTTTCCAGTCAGGTCATGGCAACCGAACGATTGGATGAGGCCACAATCGAAAAGCTCCTGCCATCAAACTACTGCGTCGAAGATGCTAACTATGTGCTCGACTATTACAGGCGAACAGCAGACAATCGGCTTCTCTATGGCGGCGGTATCGGCTACGGCGGACAGGATCCAAAAAATCTCACATCTGTTATCTTACCCAATATGCTCAAGACATTCCCCGCGCTGCGAGGGATCAAGGTTGACTACGCCTGGAGCGGCAACTTTGCCCTGACATTGACCCGTGTCCCGCATGTGGGCAAGCTGTCAGACACTGTCTACTTCTCCCATGGCGACAGCGGTCACGGCGTGACGACAACTCATCTGCTTGGCCGCATTCTCGGTGAGGCGGTCGCCGGACATGCAGAGCGTTATGACGTGTGGCAATCCCTTCCCAACCTCCCCTTCCCAGGCGGTCGCCTTTTCCGTGTGCCTCTTACCGCGCTGGGTGCCTGGTGGTATGGTCTGAGAGACAAGTTGGGGGTCTGAGCCATTGCAGAACAGGAAGTTGACAGTCGGCATATTAGTCGCCGGCCATGTGCCAGACGAACTGATCGGGAAATACGGTGACTATGACCGTATCTTCAGTTCCTTCCTGGCCGACGAAAGGCTTGAATTCAAGGCTTATGCCGTTGTCGACGGGAATTTTCCGAAAACTGCTGACGATGCAGATGCCTGGCTGATTACGGGCTCAAAACACGGTGTCTACGAGCAGCATCCATGGATCGCTCCGCTGGAAAATCTGATTCGCGAGATCAATTTGTCGTGTCAGCCACTGGTTGGCGTGTGTTTCGGCCATCAGATTATCGCCCAGGCTCTTGGAGGCAGGGTTGCCAAATTTGATGGCGGTTGGCTGGCAGGGCCACATTCGTATTTCCGCAATGACATGGGACGAGCACAGGAAATCATTGCCTGGCATCAGGATCAGGTTCTTGAAAAGCCACAATCAGCCAAGGTGATAGGTTCGTCACCATCGTGTGCGTTCGCGATGCTCCGATACGACGATCACATTCTCAGCTATCAGGCACATCCTGAATTCACGCCTGATTTTGTCAAGGATCTGCTGGCCGCGCGCGCTGGCTTGCTGCCAGAGAGCACGGCTCAAAACGTGGCATCCAGCGGTGACGTGAGTGATCGCAATCTCCTGTCCGAAGAAATTCGGAGCCACTTTTTCTCCGGCGGCAAGGCGTCCTGACGTTGATAGTAGGAAGCCGCCCTGAACATCAAAGAAGATCAAATCCAGCAATTGGCAAAGAGGAAAAAACATGTTTGCAAGGCGGACCTCTAGCGTCTTCGAGCAGTCCTTGATTCAGACTTGATAGTTTTGGACACACGTATCGCTGCGAAAGCTTCGTTTGTCCGTCAGCGAATGAACTGACAAAGTAATACCAACCGTCCAACTGATACTGTTCAGTCGGGCTTGTGTTTCCAGGCTCGTGATGCTGTAAGAATGGACCATTGCTCCTGAGGGGATATCGAAGATGACATGGCGCATGCCCGCAGAAACCGCTCGCCACGACCGCACCTGGATGGCTTTTCCACGCACTGGAACCACACTGGGTGAGGGCCAATCCTGGCAGGAAACGGGCTACTCGGCCTGGACCGAAGTCGCCCATGCCATTTCCCAATTCGAACCAGTCACGATGATTGTGGACCCCTCTGAACGAGAGCGGGCCAAAAACATGCTTGGCAGCGATATTGAGCAGATCGAAGCACCGCTCGACGAATTCTGGATGCGCGACTTCGGCCCCACATTCGTTCTTGACGACGATCGGCCCGGCGTCCTCGGCGCTGTCGACTGGGTTTACAATGGTTGGGGAGACCACGACTGGGCCGAGTGGAAGAAATCAGCCGAAATAGCCAGTTTTATCGCCGACATTTCCGGCGCCGAGCTCATATCCAGCATGATGGTGAATGAAGGCGGCGGTATCCATGTGGATGGCGAAGGCACCGTTCTTGTAACCGAGACAGTGCAACTCGATCCGCGCCGAAACCCTTATGCCAGCCGCACACGCGTGGAAGCCGAGCTTGCCCGTACGCTCGGGACAACGAAGGCAATCTGGCTGCCCCGGGGCCTGACCCGCGACTATGAGGACTTTGGGACGAATGGTCACGTCGACATCGTTGCCACCATTGCATCGCCGGGCGTTCTGCTTGTGCACCGCCAGCCAAATTCCGAACATCCCGATCACGCTGTCATGAAGGAACTGCGGGCCTGCCTTGCCGAAACCACCGATGCCGCAGGCCGGCGCTGGAATATCCTGGATCTGGATGCTCCCTCACAAATCCGCGATGAAGAAGGCGTTGTCGACTACAGTTACGTTAATCACCTGGTGGTCAACGGAGGCGTGATTGCCTGCGGCTTTGACGATGAAAAGGCCGACGCTGCGGCTCGCCAGGTTCTCAGCGAAGCCTATCCGGGCAGGGATATCGTAACCGTCGATTCCCGCGCCATTTTTGCGCGCGGCGGCGGCATTCACTGCATCACCCAGCAGCAACCATCATTGGCACATGTGACGAGTTGATCATGGCCCGATTTGATGTTGTCGAAAAGTCAATCAAGGAGTTGCGGACAGCTCTTGATGCGGGCGCAGTCACCAGCGTTGAATTGGTTGAAGCCTATCTCGCGCGTGTTCAGGCATATGATCTTCCCGGTAGCGAGACCGCCCTGAATTCCGTCGTGGTGAAAAACCCTGCCGCTCTTGAAGAAGCACACCGCTCCGATCGGCGGCGCAAAGCGGGCGCAATACTCTCCCCGCTTGATGGCATTCCATACACCGCAAAGGACAGCTTTCTGGTACGTGGGTTGACTGCAGCAGCAGGCAGCCCGGCATTCAAGGACCTAATTGCGCAACGCGACGCGTTTACGATCGAACGACTACGTGACGCGGGCGCCATCTGTCTTGGCCTCACCAACATGCCACCCATGGCCAATGGTGGAATGCAGCGCGGCCTCTATGGGCGCGCTGAAAGCCCTTATAATGCGGAATGGCTGACAAGCGCGTTCGGTTCGGGTTCGTCAAACGGTTCCGGTACCGCGACTGCCGCCTCGTTTGCAGCTTTTGGGCTTGGTGAAGAAACCTGGTCGAGCGGAAGAGCTCCGGCCTCCAACAATGCGCTATGTGCCTATACGCCGTCACGTGGTGTAATCTCGGTGCGGGGAAATTGGCCATTGGTGCCGACGATGGACGTTGTGGTGCCGCATACGCGCTGCATGTCCGATATGCTGGAACTCCTTGATGTCATAGTCGCCGATGATCCGGAAACGCGCGGTGACTTTTGGCGCGCCCAAACATGGATCGACCTGCCTCGTGCATCTGCGGTGCGGCCGGAGAGCTATAAGTCGCTCGCCCTGCAAGACGGGAACAGCGCAAGGCAAATGCTCTCCGGAAAAAGGTTGGGTGTGCCCCGCATGTATATCAACGAAGATCCGGAGGCCGGTTCAAACCCTGACGGCGGTATCGGAGGATCGACCGGAAAGCCGATCGTGACGCGCGCCTCTATTGTTGCCCTTTGGCAAAAGGCCCGTTTTGCACTGGAAGCGGCAGGTGTCGAGGTCGTTGCAGTCGATTTTCCTGTCGTTACAAATTACGAATCCGACCGGGCCGGAGCGCCTTCCATTTACACGCGTGGCCTGGTGAGCCCGGAATTCCTGCAACGCGAGATCGTCGACCTTTCTGCGTGGGCCTGGGAAGATTTCCTGAAGGCGAATGGCGACCCAAATCTCGACACCTTGGCAAGTGTTGACGGTGCGCAAATCTTCCCTCGTCCGCTGGGGGCTTTGGCGGATCGTTATACTGGATTTTCCGATGATATCGCTACCTACCCGGATCAGGTGCGCACCCACCCCTATCGACACTTTGAAGATATCCCTACTCTCGAAGCCGGGCTAAAGGGCATTGAAGAGAGCCGTCGGCAAGATCTTGAAGCCTGGATGGACAGGCTCGGACTGGACGCAGTCCTTTTTCCGGCTGTCGCAGATATTGGTCACGCCGATATGGACGTGAACCCTGCGCACGCGGATCTCGGCTGGCGCAATGGCGTGTGGGTTGCCAACGGCAATCTTGTGATCCGCCATCTCGGTATTCCGACAGTCACAGTCCCTATGGGCACCATGGACGATACGGGAATGCCCGTTGGTTTGACCTTTGCCGGTCGTGCCTACGGTGACAACGCGCTACTCATGCTTGCCGCGGCATTCGAGGCGACCGGTTCTCGCCGATCACAGCCGCCACGCACACCGCCTTTGCAGGACTGAGAGAATGAGCCGGGAAAAGGCGGTGCGTCCAGCTTGCGCGCCGCCTTGTCCACTCAGATCCCTATTGAAATCAATAGCGACGCGCCTGGTGCCTTCACCCCGACCAGCGCCTGTACAAATGGCCCACCGCGTGCAGGCTGCGACGGAGACGCCGCATCAAAGCATCTGCGAAAGGATTTCGATGTTTCGAAACTCGAACCTACATTCGGTATGATCCCGGCGTCCGGTTGGTCCATTTGCGAAAGGCACGGTGGAAGTTCGCCGGGGCAGAAAAGCCGATATCAAAGGCGATTTCTTCGATGCTGTTCGTGCCTTGCTGAAGCGCCCGGATAGCAATATCGCGGCGCAGTGCATCTTTTATCTCCTGAAAGGATGTCCCTTCTTCTTTCAGGCGACGGTTCAGCGTCCGAGGCGTCATTTTCAAGGCGTTGGCCGCATCCAGAAGTTGGCAGGTTTGCCATGCCGCTCCGTAAAGAAAGGCGCGCACACGCAGGCTGTTCGTGTGTACGCGCGAGCTGGTGAAGATCCAGTCAAGCGGCGCACGCTCAAGGAACGCCGTCGCCTCAGCGGGACTGCGGGTGATCGGGCGATTAAATTGGCTTGGATCGAAGAGAATACTGGTTTGCGGTGCATCAAACTCTACAGGACATGGAAAGACGACTGCGTAATCTGTGGCAAAATCCGGACGAGCGAAGGCAAAACGAACCTCTTTCACGGTCGTTTCCGACCCGCCGAGCCAGGACAGAAGCCCATGCGCCAATTTCAGGATTAGCATGTGACCAAATCGCTGCGGTTGGGTTTCATTCGAGTAAGGGACCAATGCCAGTTCCGCCTCCTCCGGACTGTTACGCAACTCCAAACGGAAATCATCCAAAAGCAGGTTCCAAAACGTCGAGAACCTATACAGCGCTGAGACCAGGCTGCTCGCCTCACGTTGTACAGTCAAAAGATGCTGCAGGGCACGGGCTCGGATCGGGCGGCTCCAGAGCCCCATCATTTCATCCCCGGTCTCTGGAGCGGCAAGCTGATAAAGCCGGGCGATTTCTTCAAGCGTAACACGTTGCGCGGATGCCATCGGGCTGGTCGGCAGCCCTGAGCGCTCCAGCAGGGACGTCATCGCTTCTGGCCTGCATCGAGATTTCAGCGCATCAAGCCAGTCCTGAATGAACGCCGCCGAAACAGTCGTCAGTGAGATGGGGTCATGACCAGTCATGGGAGGCTTGTTTGGCGTCATCGGATATAATTTTGGCAAGAATTGAGCTTTTTGGCAAGTTAAGTCGCGGCTACATGACGTAATACCATAGTCACCATTGTGGAGCCAGATATGTCCTATCAGCCGCCCGTACAGGATTTGATGTTCTGTATCGAACACCTGTCCCATTGGGAAATGGTGTCTGCGCTGGAGGTGTATTCCGAACACGACCTTTCGGATATTGGCGCCGCCCTGGACGGTTATGCCCGGTTTTGCGCTGAACAAGTGGCGCCATTGTCCCATGTTGGGGATACGCTGGGTGCCCGGTTCGAAAATGGTCGTGTGATCCTGCCCGAAGGTCACGCGCGGGCCTATGCCCAGTTTGTCGAAATGGGCTGGCAGGCGTTGACCCATCCGGTGGAATATGGCGGCATAGGGATGCCGCGTGCCGTTGGCGCAGCGGCTGTCGAAATGCTGAATGCCGCCGATATGAGTTTTGGGCTTTGTCCGCTGCTGACCGATGGGGCGATCGAAGCCCTGCTGCTGACCGGCTCGGACGAACAGAAAGCCACCTATCTCGAGCCACTGATTGCAGGGCGCTGGTCCGGCACGATGAACCTGACCGAACCGCAGGCGGGCAGCGATCTGGGCCGGGTGGCGACAAAGGCGTTGCGGCGCGCGGATGGCACTTATGGTATCACCGGCACCAAGATCTTCATCACCTATGGTGCGCATGATCTGACTGAAAACATCATCCACCTGGTGCTGGCGCGCACGCCGGATGCACCCGCCGGGCCGAAGGGGCTGAGCCTGTTCATCGTGCCGCAAAAACTGGTGGAGCCGGACGGGACGACCGGGGCCGCGAACGCGGTCAGCTGTGTGAGCATCGAACATAAGCTGGGCGTGCGAGCCAGTCCGACGGCCCTGCTGGACTACGATGATGCTAGCGGGTTCCTGATCGGTCAGGAAAACTGTGGGCTGGAATACATGTTCATCATGATGAACGCCGCGCGGTTCTCGGTGGGTGTGCAAGGCATCGCGACCTCCGAGCGGGCCTATCAGCGGGCCCTCGCCTATGCGCGCGACCGGGTTCAAAGCCGCCCGGTGAACGGTCAGAGCAAGGATGCCGTCCCGATCATCGAGCACCCGGATGTCCGTCGTATGCTGATGCGGATGCGCAGCCTGACCGAAGGCGGACGGGCGATGGCTGCTGCAACCGCAGGCCTGCTGGACATCGCGCATCACCAGGGCGATGTGGAAACCGGCGCGCTGGCCGAATTCATGGTGCCGCTGGTCAAGGCCTTTTGTACCGAGCGCGCAGTCGAGGTCGCGTCCCTGGGCGTGCAGATCCATGGCGGTATGGGATTTATCGAAGAGACTGGCGCTGCGCAGCACTACCGCGATGCCCGCATTCTGCCGATTTACGAGGGCACCACCGCCATACAGGCAAACGACCTTCTGGGGCGCAAGGTTATGCGTGACGGGGGGGAAACTGCCCGCCGGTTCGCTGCCCGAATTGCGCAAACCGAAGCGCAGCTTGCCAGCGGCGACGCCTCTGCCCAAGCGATTGGCATAGGCCTCGCACAGGCACGCTGCGCTTTCGAAGCTGCACTGAGCTGGATGTTGGAAAACAGCCGCAAGGATATCGACGCGGCCTTTGCAGGCTCCGTCCCCTTCCTGATGCTGTCCGGCACATTGGCGGCGGGCTGGATGCTTGCCAAGGGCGCCCTCGCTGCGCAAGCCGCGCGTAACGCCGGGCAGGATAGCGCGTTCATGTCCGGAAAAATCACCACCGCCCTCTTCTTTGCCCAGCACATCCTGCCCGAATGTGCCACCGAACAAACCCGCATCCTGCATGGCGCGCAAAGCCTGTTAGATGCGGCTTTCCTCAACTAATCTCTCGAAAGGACTCGACCGATGAATGACGTCGTGAACCCCGCCACCTACGAAAGACTCTCGATTTCCGCGCGTGACAACGGCCTGTATGTCGTGACGCTGAACCGTCCAGACAAACGCAACGCTCTGGACGTGGCCACCATCGAGGAACTGATCCGCTTCTTTAGCGGTGCGCGGATGGCGGGCGTCAGGGCCGTGTTGCTTGCCGGGGAAGGCGATCACTTCTGCGCGGGTCTCGATCTGGTCGAACATTGGAAGGCCGACCGCAGCGCTGATGACTTCATGCATGTCTGCCTGCGCTGGCATGAAGCCTTCAACAAGATGGAATATGGCGGCGTGCCGATCATTGCGGCGCTGCAGGGCGCGGTCGTTGGCGGTGGTCTGGAACTGGCCAGCGCCGCCCATGTGCGCGTGATCGACTCCGGCACCTATTTCGCGCTGCCGGAAGGCCAGCGCGGGATATTCACTGGCGGCGGCGCGACAATCCGGGTGTCAGACATGATCGGCAAGTACCGCATGATTGACATGATCCTGACGGGCCGCGTCTACCAGGGGCAAGAGGCCGTTGACCTGGGTTTGGCACAATACATCACCGAAGACGGCGGCAGCTTTGCAAAGGCGATGGAACTGGCGGAAAAGGTCGCGCAGAACCTGCCACTGACAAACTTCGCGATCTGTTCTGCGGTCAGCCACATGAACAACATGTCCGGCATGGACGCAGCCTATGCCGAAGCCTTTGTCGGAGGCATCGTCAACACGCAGCCTGCGGCGCGCGAGCGTCTCGAAGCCTTCGCCAACAAAACCGCCGCCCGCGTGCGGCCCAATTCCTAAGTCAGGTGGTCCCCGATGCGTCACCATTTCGAGGCGTTGCAAAAGACAGGAGCGAACCATGTGCCCTTGTCGCCCCTGTCCTTCCTGAGCCGCGCCGAAAGCCTGCATGGCACGCGGACAGCCGTGATCTACGGCGATATCCGGCGCAGCTGGGCCGAAACTTCCGCCCGCATTCGTGCAGTGGCCGGGGGGCTGGTGACTTTGGGTGTGGAAAAGGGCGACACGGTTTCCGTGCTCAGCCCGAACATCCCGGAGTTGTTCGAGCTGCATTTCGCACTGCCGTTGACGGGTGCCGTGCTGAATACGCTCAATACCCGGCTGGAACCCGAGACCATCGCCTACATCCTGGACCACGCGGATACCAAATTGGTGATCGTGGATCGGGAACTGGTGCCTCTGCTGTCAAAGGTATTTGACCTGCTGGGCCGCACCTTGCCGGTGGTCGAGATCGCCGATCCGAATGCGCCCGGCCAAGGTCTTGGCGGCCCAACCTATGAGGCTCTGGTCACGAGCGAGCCGCTGCCGATCGCCCTGCCGGATGATGAATGGAATGCGATCGCGCTGAATTACACGTCAGGCACCTCCGGGCGTCCCAAAGGTGTCGTCTATCACCACCGCGGCGCGTATCTAATGGCGCTTGGCACCGGGACCGCTTGGCAGATGCCGCCCTATCCGGTCTATCTATCAGTAGTCCCAATGTTCCACTGCAACGGTTGGGGGCATCCCTGGCTGATGGCAATGCTCGGAGGAACGGTTGTTTTCACCCGCATTCCGGCAGCGGACCGAATCCTTGGTGCGATCCGCGCTCATGGCGTGACCCATTTCGGCGCCGCGCCGATCGTGTTGCAGATGCTGGTCGAAGCCGAGAGCACCGCCGCGCCCTTTGATCCGGCGATCCGCGTCCTGACCGCCGGGGCCCCGCCACCGCCCTCGGTGCTGGAAAAGACGCGCGCCATGGGATTCGACGTCATGCAGGTCTATGGCCTGACGGAAACCTACGGCCATATCTCGCAATGTCTGTGGCAGGACGACTGGGACGATCTGACCCCTGCAGAACAATCCGAACTGCAGGCGCAGCAGGGTATTGCCTTTCCCATGGTCGAAGAGGTCACGGTGATTGATCGCGTAACCGGTCAGCCTGTGCCGCGCGACGGCACCACACAGGGTGAGATCGCCATTCGGGGCAACACGGTCATGGCGGGGTATTACAAAGACGCCGAGGCCACCGCAACAGCCTTTGATAACGGCTGGTTCTGGTCAGGCGATGGCGCTGTCGTGCACGAAAACGCTTATATCCAGATCCGTGACCGCCTGAAGGACGTAATTATCTCAGGCGGGGAGAACATATCCTCGGTCGAAGTCGAGGCCGTGCTCTATCGTCACGAAGCTGTTCAAGCTGCTGCCGTGGTCGCCATGCCGCATCCAAAATGGGGCGAGGTCCCCTGCGCTTTTGTCGAATTACGCGATGGGGTCAAAGCCACCTCGGACGATCTCATCGCCTTCTGTCGCGCCCATCTGGCCGGATTCAAAGCCCCCAAGGCTGTCATATTCGAAACGCTACCCAAAACATCCACCGGCAAGATCCAGAAGTTTCAGCTTCGCAATCGCGCCAAAGAACTGGAGTAAACTGAAATGGCACTGCTCTCACCCTCGCGCAGGCTTCGTCGCACCGCTTTCTCCGAAGGAGTGGAAGCCGCTGGCGTCAAGGCCTACACGGTCTACAATCACATGCTGCTGCCGACGGTGTTCCGTTCGGTCGAGGAAGACTATCACCATCTCAAACAGGC
>JBNKQT010000183.1:0-3239 GCA_050297115.1 Ensifer sp.
CTGGGTGGCGCTGGAAAAGGCTATCTTCCTGCAAGATGACCATGCCGCGCTCGCAATTGAAGAAGATGGTGAGCGTATTGGCTATCGTTTCGCGCTCGCAACGGATGAGGATGGCATTATCGGGCTTGCCAAGTTTTTCACCGTGTCAAACCAGCCGCTTAACGACGCGCAACTTGCCGCCATACAGATGTTGCTTGACGATCTTGCGATTGCCATCGCCAAACGGCAGGTTGATGGCATCAATTCGCATCTGGCCGAACTGGCGGGCATTTCTCCCAATGAGATGTATCTCATTGACGCCGATACGCTTACTATTTTCCAGGCCAACCGGGCAACGCAGATCAAAACCGGTTATCGTCCTGACCAGATTCTCGGCAAACCCTCCGCCTGTCTGAAAGAGGGTATGAGTGAGGAACAATACCGCGAAATTGTGAGACCGCTTCTGGAGGGAGAAGAAAACTACGTTGCCTTTGAAGGTATTCAAAAGCGTCGCGATGGTTCCACCTATGAAGCCTCCTATCGTGTCTGGAAACTTGAGAGCGAGGATGGAATCATCCTGAATGAAGTTGTCGAGGACGATTCCGATCACAAGCAGGCTTTGCGGTTGCTGCAAGCTACCTTCAACAGTTTCCCGGGTGGTATTTGCGTTCTGGATTCCAATCTCCAGCTCGTCATCGCCAATCACAAGATTTTCGAGCTCATGGATATCCCTGAATCGCAGTTTCATATTGGCTGCAATTATGCGGAAATGCTCCTCTACATGGCGCGGCGCGGAGATTATGGCGAGGGCGACCCTGAAGAACAGGTGGCCGAGCGTATTTCCCATGCCAAGCTGTTTGTTGAGCATTCCTTTGAACGCACACGCGCTGACGGGACCATTCTCGAAGTTGCTGTCAATCCGCTTGCCGGTGGTGGCTGTGTTGTCACCTATATGGATGTGACGGTTCGCCGCCGCGTGGAGCTTGAAATCCGCCGCCGCCGCGACATGCTTGAGGAGGCTGTGCAAGAGCGCACCGCCGAACTGGAAGACAAGTCGCGCCAGCTGGAAGCCGCACTTGAACACGAGCGCCAGGTCAATCAGCTTCAACGCCAGTTTGTCAGCATGGCGAGCCATGAATTTCGCACACCGCTGACCGTTATTGACGGCGCTGCCCAGCGCCTTGTCCGGCGGGCCCAAAAATCGGATCCGGACTTTGTGGTCGACAAAGCCAAACAGATCAGAGGTGCGGTCGATCGTATTGTTGAGCTGATGGAGAGTATTCTTTCGGCAGGCAAGTTGGATCATGGCGCCTCAAACATCCATCCAACCGATTGTCCGATCGGGGATATTGTGACCGCCTGTTGCAAAAAGAGACAGGAAATCTCGCCCAACCACAATATCACGCTCATGTTAGAAGGTCTGCCCGAAACCATCCGTGCAGATCGCTCCGCAATAGATCAGGTTTTTACCAATCTCTTGTCCAACGCAGTGAAATACTCGCCGAGCTCACCGGATATAACCCTTCGTGGCTGGAGAGAGGGCGATCAGGTCAAATTCACCATTCAGGACCACGGTCTGGGTGTGGATGAAGATGACATCCCCCATATGTTCGAGCGTTATTTCAGGGCGCGCACAGCAACCGGAATTGCCGGAACGGGCATCGGTTTGAATCTCATCAAACGGGTAGTTGAGCTTCACGAAGGTGCGATCACGCTTGAAAGCAAAGCAGGTAAGGGCTCCACATTCACAGTGACCCTTCCTGTCGCCGGGCCAACAGCAAGCCCTGATGAACAACGTGAAGATGCTGCATAGTCTCAAAGGAAGGACCAAACAATGACATCAATTCTATGCATCGATGATGAAGCGCCAATCCGTACTTTGATTGTAGAGGAACTGGAAGAGGCTGGCTTTACCACTTATCAGGCTGCAAACGGTCGAGAAGGGCTGGAGCTTATTCTGGCCAAATGGCCGGATATCGTTATCTGCGATATCACGATGCCGGAAATGGACGGCCAGCAGCTGCTTGCTGAATTGCAGATCAACCATCCCGAGCTTGCCAATACACCGTTTATCTTCCTCACCGCATTGGCGGACAAGGAGATCAAGCTGGAAGGCTTGCGTGCGGGTGCTGACGACTATCTGGTCAAGCCGGTCGATTTCGATCTTCTGCTTGCCAAGATAGATGGCTGCATTTTGCGAATTGAAAACAACCGCAAGGTGGGCGCAGCCTTTTAATCATTGGTCCTTGGTATTAGCCCTTGGGCGCTGCCATGGCCTTTTCAATTTGCGGGATCAATTCACGGACAATGCTGTCCGCATCGAAGGGGCCGACCTTCTTGTAGATGATCTTGCCTTCTTCATTCACAAGATAGGTCTCTGGAATGCCGTAGACACCCCAGTCGATAGCAGCCTTGCCTGCCGGGTCGACGCCGATTGCGGTGAAGGGATTGCCAAACTCTTTCAGGAATGAAAGCGCGTTGTCGTTTTTGTCTTTATAATTGATGCCGACGATTTGAATGCGCGGGTCTTTGGCAAGTTCCAGCAGGTCAGGAGCTTCCTGGCGACAGGGGATGCACCATGAGGCCCACACATTGACCAGCGTCAACTTGCCTTTGATGGCTGCATCTGTCAGCGCCGGTCTATTGGAGCCGTCAAGGGTCGGCATGTTTAGTGATGGAGCCTGTTTGCCGAGCAGGGCCGAGGGCAGCACCGAGGGGTCTTTGCCGCTCTCAAGCTGCATCCAGAAGACGCCGGACAACAGAACGAAGATCAGGAATGGCAGAAACGCCACGACAATACCTGTTTTGGAGAGGCCAGCCTTCTTTTCACCGTTTGCCGGTTCGTCAGTCATTTGGAACTTTCCGTTGGCTGGGCAGAGCGGCGGCGCACGCCGGCAGCTTCCAGCTTCTGCAACTCTTTTTTCCGGGCCCGGCTATCCAGCCACACCCAGCCGACAATACCAACCAGCGTGATTGCCGCAACGCCATAGGATGAAAGAACGTAAAACGCGTGGCTCATGTCATGCGGCTCCGCTTGCTGCCTGACGAGCGGCCATGCGGCGCATATTGGCTATGCGTCTGCTCCAGATTTCGGTTCTGATCGCCATGAAATGCAGTGTGAAAAACAGCATGGTGAAGGCCAGCGCCATAATGAGAAGGGGCCACAGGAATTCCGGGTCGATCGCCGGTCCATCCATGCGCATCACGGACGCTGGCTGATGAAGTGTGTTCCACCATTCCACCGAGAACTTGATGATCGG
>JBNKQT010000184.1:0-5867 GCA_050297115.1 Ensifer sp.
TGCTACCTGCTTCAATGTTTTTCGGTGCACTGGTGATATCTGGACGTTCTGCCAGATTACCGTCGCTATCATACAGATAGTCCGGGTTGAAGAATTCAACATTGGTGTTGATTTGCGGACCTGGAGCGCCACCGCCGCCAGACCAGATGGAGCCGTCCGGAAGAAGCAATCCGGAAGAGTGATAAAGGCGTGCCATCGCCTGATCATCCATCTGTTCCAGAGAGTTGTCTGAAGGATCCCAAATCGTTGGGGTGTAGACCGCGTTGGTCAGACCATTGCCCTGATCGGTATCGTCACCATATGGTGTTGATCCACCAACAATAATAACGCGTCCATCAGGCAGGGTAATCATCGCGGCATTGGTGCGCGCATTTTCCAAGGTTGCGACCTTGGTGAACACAGGGGCGGTCGAAAGGTCGGAAATATCCGCCGTGTAGATGCCGCCATCGTCACCGACGATTGCGATCTTGTCGACGTCATACATGGTTCCGGTATTGAGCTTGTAGGATTCAAAACCGGTTTTGCCGATCTTCTCAACTGAACCTTCGCCATCGGTGGAAAGCCTGTATATGTCATCGCCATAGGCTTCCACAACGATGATTTCGCCATGGCTGTTTTGCCATGTATGGGGGTACCACCAGCTTTCATATAGTGAGCCTTCGCCGCCAAAAAGGTCGGGCATTTCCGCTCCGGTCAACTGACGGAAAGTTCCGGTTTCGCCGTCGTAAACCTCGGGTATGGTGGAGCCCATATAATCTTTGTCACGGCCACCAAGAATCAGAATATCTCCGTTGGCCAGCGTGATATTGGTGGGATACCAACGCGCATATTCCATCGGTTCCGCTTTTGTCATGGTTTCGGTTTTATAGTCAAAGACCGTAACGGAATCGATGCCTGAAATACCGCCGCCGCCATTGCGATTGCCATCACCACCAAAGATAATGACATTTCCTGTTTCCGGGTCGATTGCCATGTTGGAGCAGAAAATATTGGTGGCCGTCGTATTTTCCAGCACTTTTTCGACGCCTGTCGTTGGGTCGAAAAGGCTGTAGACAAAGTCGCCGCCCTGACCACCAGCTTCCGTGGAACCAAATGACAGGATCTTGCCATCGGGCAGAACAATTGAATGGATGGGAATGATTGTGAGAGCAACTACATTGCTCCACTCACCATTCCCTTCCGCGTCCGTATCCGAGATCGTAATGGCACCACGTTCACCCTCATTATGCTCATCCGTTGGGCGCAGAAGGCCGCACAAACAGGCTGACTCACCGGTCACCGCACAAGGGCTATCCGGGTTTGCAGGATTAAGCTCGGCAATGTTTCCGTAGTTGGCAATCTTGAGGTCGCTAATTGTGCCATCCAGGTTCTCGCCAATTTCGGCGACGGGACGGTCCACATCAACTGGAACGACGCCGACACCTTGAGCGATGACTTCGGTATCATTGGAAATTCGCATAACGCCATCGGGATCGACACCGATACGCCATGTGCTTGTTTCACCCTCGACAATCGCGTTCTGAGCAACGGTGCGATACTGCACGCCGTTCTGCTCAACAACAAACTCAAGATCTGTCCCGCCGCCAAGTTGTCCAAACCAGATTTTGCTCGAACCGTCCGCGCTTGAATATTCAATGATTTTCTGATCGGAACTGCCGGAAAGATTGTCAAAACGGACATCAACTGCAAGCGCGAAAGCACCGTTGATTTGTTCATTGTCGATTGCGGTAACTGTTGCCATGCGTATTTTTCCTTATGCCGCGCTGCGGAAAGTCTTTTTTGCGTTTGGAGATTAGTCGCTGAGTGGCTTAGGCTTGCACCGGCGCTGCAGCATCAGGCATGTTTTCAGTCATGCGAAATGCAAGAGCGCCGCCAAGCATTGCCAAACCTGTCATCGCAACAGGACACCCCCAGCAATGCATTCCGCTGTTCAAATGCCAGACAACAAAATCGAGAGACAGGCTGGAGGCGCAAATGGCACCGTCAGCGAGCATGTGGGTAATGCTCCTGCCGAGCCCAAGGGCAAGTGCCGCAAAGCCGGACATGCCAACGGCGTTTATGAGCTGCAGGCGGGCTTCCTGAACAGAAAGGTTCATCTAGTTTTTCTCCCCGATAATTATCCGAGTTCACAATCCACTTGTTACATATTGCGACAAGGCGAAGTGTATAAACTCAGAACATGAATTTACTTGGTCATTGAGTTTCAAATTAAAATATATATTTCCCTAAAATATCTCGAAAAATACATGGGAACTAATTGTTGAAAGCCCCTAATACAATTAACCATTAATTGTTGCTTACCGAGGCTCGAAAACCTTTACTAATAATCGTGCCGGCCCGTCAGCTTCAACAAGGATGGCGACACATTCCACTGCCGCTCATCGTCGGCCTGAACCGTGGCTGTTTTCCGGGCGCGGCGGATGACAATGCCTTTGACGACCGCTCCATCCCGTCCTTCCAACGCCACGCAGCTGCCGATCTTGGTCTCCTGCAAGGCTGCTGCCGTCTTTTGCTGATGAAGGAATTGCAGCCGCTCAACGATGCGCGCCATCAGCCCCAGTTACCCCCTCCACTATACCCTCTTGAGGTCAACTGCCACTTATCAAACTATTGATAACAATTAACTCAATCCCCAAACAGACCTTAATAGCCCCTTAGCATCTGCCAGACAGATGGCTATGATCTATTGGCGTTTTGCCACAGTCAGTGGTGTTCGAGACTGTACAACCGTGACGGACAACTGCTTTCCCGCAGGAATCCCGGCCAATATCTGCAATTCCCTACCCCGCACGTTTCACGGTCCCGCCATTGGCCCTGATTTGCGCCATCAGCATCGGACCGAGCGAAAATTCACCCCGTTCGGCCCGTCTGGTGAGGTCCCTTAGGTAACCACCGGCAGAGTTGATGAAGTTTGCACGCTCAAGAATACAGGCAATCACAGTGGCCGCATTTTCAGGCCCCAAAATATCGCACGCCGCCTCATAGGCAGATGGGCTCACACCCAGCATGGAACGAACAACAACAGCTGCGGCCATCAGGTCGCGCCAGCTTGAAATCTCACCATCCGGCCCATAAGCCGCAATTTCCGGGCAGGCCGAAAGCACCATACCGAGAGGGAAGGGTTTCAGGCTGATATTGCCGTCACCACCCTTCCGCTCCGGCGCGGCGCGTTCAAAGGCAAAGGGTCCAGTGCGAGGAACATAGCCTGGATCTGCAGTCCCCTGCCTCTGTTCACCCACTTCCAACGGTTCACTTTTCAATTCGTTCGCTTCAAGCCCCTCATCCGCACTTATCTCACCGGTAGGTGAAATTTCGCCCAGTCGCTTTTCATAGCGCGGTTCAGATTCAGGGGGAGATTCGGGATTTGAATTCTGTATGTGACGCTCATTATGGAGGGCATTGCCGCTTGGTTTTTGTGTTTTAAGCAGCATTTCCAACTGGTTGAGTACGTTTTCGCGTAAAAATTCCATATTTTCCAAAGCGCCCGAGACCATCTCCGCCGTTGCCTTGCGCGGAATATCCGCCAGAATGGTGCGATATTCAGCTTCCGCAGCCTCCCAATCACCAGGGGCGCCCTCATCCAGTGCGGTGGCAATGAGCTTGGCGACATCACGACGGCAGATTGTCAAGCGCTCTTTCATGCGTGCCAGGTGGAGCCTTTCCGCCTCAACCTCGGCTGCCAGGTGTTCGATCTCTTCAGCTCTTGCCAGAAGTGGGGCCAGCGAGAAGCCAAAAGCTTCATCAATCATTCCTTCCCGGTCCCGGCGGACAAACCGCTTGCCATTGGCGCTGTCTTTACGGACCAAAAGCCCCGCCTCTACCAGAACTGCAATATGCCGGCGGATGGTTTGTTCGGCCATGCCATGCGCGCGAAGCGACAACTGCGCATTCGACGGAAAGACAATCAAGCTGTCTTCAGCCGCCAGCGCGTTCTTCGGGTAGAAACTCAAAAGCGCGTTCATAACCGCAAGGGCGCGATCCGTAACACCAAGACGCACGCGTGCTTCACAAAGCGCCCTATAGATCTTCCATTTGTCGACAGAAGCGCCATCTTCAATATCACCGGCTGCCAGTTGATCTTTCAACATGGCGTAGGTCACCGGCCGCCGCCCAAAAGGCGTCGTCACATGTCCAACCTGCATTGTCCTTTACCTTTCAAAAGGCAAAAGAAATCCGGCCGCCAAAAAAATTGACGCTAAAAACTCTTGACTGCGATTCGTGGAAATGCGATTCTCAAGCTGCTAGACACGAGAAGGGCTTCCAGAACGGCAACGTTTGGGGGCCTTTTTCTTTTGCGTAACTCTGCTTATCCACTCCTTTTGTCTTTTCCCGCCTCTTCCTTGAGGTAGGCATCATGGATTTCTTCAATTTGCCCGACCAGGTAGCGCACAAAGTCTTCCGGCACTGATTTGGCGAAGTTCAACTTCGCGCCAGACTTTGCATAGCGCACATCGGCGAGCTTCATTCCCTTTGACAAAACAGGAAGCGACGCAGCCCCTGGCGGTTCCGGGCGTGTGATCTTCTCAAACAAAGAAGAGAGAACAGCAGCAAAGCGCTCTTCACTGGAGATATTGGCACCCAGGTTCTCAAGCATGGCAATGGAGTGTTCCTGAGCCTTTGGAAACTTGTTCCAACGTTCAACAAGTTCGAGCCAGCGGCGGCGTCCAATTTCCGGCGCCGGTCCGATGCCCCTTCGAAGCGGTTCTGGCAAAGTGCTGGCAACACGAATCATTTCGGAAATATGAGATTTTCCAGTGGAAAGCGACGCCGAGATCGTCGAGCGAGAAAACCCTGCCTGCTCCTGCGAATAGGCAAACGAGCATTTCTCAATGAAGCTCAGGTCATTGCGAGCCGTATTCTCTTCACCCTGGAAGATAATCGCCTCTTCATCACTCAAATCGCGAATAACCGCCTTGAACTTGAGCCCCAGCTGTTTGGCGGCTGCAAGTCGGCGGCGGCCGTAAACAATCTGGAACCGTCCCCCCTGCCCTTTCATTGGGCGCACGAGGCCAGGAACAATCTGGCCCCGCTCGGCCATCGATTCCTTCAATTCCGCAATTGCCACTTCATCATAGGCTCCTTCAAAACGATCCGGGATCGCCGAAGGTGCAATAAGGTCGGGTTCGAGTTCAGCGACATGCGCGCCATCTTTCAGCAGCTTGTCTGCCAGCTCACCACGCTGCTGTATTTCCTTTACGCCAGCCGCGACCTTGGCCAGGTGCGGAGACGACCCACTCGACGTCTGCGCAGTCGACGAGCCGGCCTCTGGCTCATTGAGCTGGTTCAACACGTTGGCGAATAGTCCCTTGGAATCCTTCCGGCTCATTCGCGCCCCCATGCCTGCCAAAGCAGCTGTTCAATTTCGGCATTTGCAGCATTGACCGATTCAATGGCCCGGTCATAGGTTTTTGGTGCAGAGAAGCGCGACCGCTGAACCTCGTAAAGGCTCTGTTTCCACGTCAAGACATCCGCAACTGCAGTTGACTTCATAACCATATTCAAAAGCAGATCATCGCCGAAAACCTGCCGCATCAATGCCATCATATTGGCCTGTGGGTGATCATTCGGTTCAAACTTGGTAATCAGGAACTTGGCGAAATCCCATTGAGCGGTCGTGCCAATATTGCTGAGGATTTCCATATAGGACGCCGCGAGCTCAAGAAACTTTGCCGTCGAGTCCACATCCAGCATATGGGCTGGCACCGGGATCAAAACGCCAGTTGCTGCGGTCAGCGAGGAAAGTGTCAGAAAGTTCAACGACGGAGCAGAGTCCATCAGGATCACATCATAGTCGTCCGCAATCTGCTCGATAGCTTGCGAAACACGCAACAGGAAGCCGGTTCCACCGGTATTGCGCATTTCAAGAG
>JBNKQT010000185.1:0-5786 GCA_050297115.1 Ensifer sp.
CATGGAGAACATAAGGGGCGGCAAAGCGCATTCCGCAAAGGTGCGCCATCTGTTCAAGCGGTGTGAGAAACGTCCGCAACGAATAGCGCTGGTAACCCTCGGGAGAATACGCCTCTTCGGGCGATCCCGTGGTCACGACCAGCATCAGCACCTTCCCCTTGAGCTTGTCGCCGCCAGTGCCATAGGCCCAACCATGCTCAAGAACGAGATCAATCCAGTCCTTCATCAGGGATGGTGCCGAATACCACATAACCGGAAACTGAAAGAGAATGACATCATGCTCCAGAAGCAGAGACTGCTCATTCTCCACATTGATATTGTGTCGGGGATACCTCGCATAAAGGTCGATGGAAGTTACACCTTCCAAAGTCTGCGCCGCAGAAAACATCGGCTTGTTTGCCTTGGAACGATGTTCCCCCGGATGCGCGAAATAGTGCAGTATTTTCGCCAATTTTTCCCTCTTCCGCTGCTATGTACCAAGCGCAGCGTGATCTCTCCATTTAAACAGGCTTATGATGCCTACGTGGCGGCCTCAAGCAAAAGCCGCAATCGCAAATTGAATAGCGCCTTTGCTGCCGAAAGGCTATCCTGCACCCATGCAAAAGCTACAATCAAAAATCGCCAAGATCGGCTTGAATGCACACATCTTCCTCCCCGAAGATGTGGAAAAAATACCGCGCGACAAAGGGGCATACCTACTTTTCCTGCGCCTGCACAACGATCTGGGCCTGCAATCCATCCAACACAAACCGGCAGTCTTGAAGTCCGGAAATTATATTTATTGCGGCAGCGCCAATGGCCCCGGAGGCCTCCATGCACGTCTAAAGCGTCACTTTCTGAGCGAGAAAAGGCAACACTGGCATATCGATCGCCTCACAACCGCAACACAATCAAAAGCAGCTATGATTTTTCCCGATGGAAACGAATGCACCCTGCTCGAAAAGCTCTTGAGAACCGATGATTTCGAGGTGCCTCTGATCGGGTTTGGCAGTTCTGATTGCACCCACTGCCCCAGCCATCTATTGCGCTCGATTGCAGTTTTCGGCGGAAATTGAAATCCAAGATAGCAAACGTAACAAAATTTTAAAGCAAACTCTCATATTCTGGGAGCAAATGAAAAAATGAGATCTAGCGTCGGGAAACAACAACAATAATACCGGATGCATGGAGAGAAGAAGGGGACAAAGAGCTTTGAGGCAATTCCTCTCGAAAGCCATTGCTTTCATGTCTGTGCCAACAGACAACCCAGAATTATTGCAGGCGCAATACCGTGCTTTGTCAGCGCACCTTCCCATGATGTACCTGATCTTGATGACAAGTACCTGGGCGCTGGCAGCAACACATATAGGCATAGCCCCGGTATGGCTGACGATCACACTTCCCTTGTTGCTAACCGCCGCATCTGCAGTCCGCATCCTGTTCTGGTGGAAATCTCGCGAAAGACAGCCCAATACAAAAGTTGCGCTGGCCTCACTGAAGCAAACAAACCGGCTCGCCTTCTTGATCGCGCTCGCTTTTACGCTTTGGTCCTTCCTGCTGTTTCCCTATGGCGATGCTTACATGCAATCCCATGTCGCATTTTACATGTCGATTACGGTGATCAGCTGCATCTTCAGCCTCATGCATGTACGCAGCGCCGCAATCACCGTTGCAGCCATCGTGAATACCTCATTCATCATCTTCTTTATCAGCACAGGTGAACCGACATTTATCGCGCTTTCAGCAAACATCGCTCTGGTGACCGCTGGAATGCTGGTCATCATGCTGGTGAATTACCGCAACTTTGCGCAAATGGTGAACGCACAAGTCAAGACACAAGCACTCAGCAATGAAAACTTGCGGCTGGCCAATATCGACAGCTTGCCCGAGCTTCCAAACCGCCGCGCCTTCTTCGCAGAATTACGCATTACCTTTGGAAAAGCGAGACAAAACGGTTCACACATGGCTATTGGAATCATCGATCTGGATGGCTTCAAGCAGGTCAATGATGTCTATGGCCACTCAACCGGCGACAAATTGCTGGTACAGGCAAGCCACAGACTGGCTGCGGCAACAGCCAGCGACGACGCCCAAATATTCCGATTGGGTGGTGACGAATTCGCTTTCGTCACGAGCGGCACGGTCGAAACGGCTGAAGCTTTGGGGACGGCAATCAGCGAGTCCCTGCAGCAACCCTTCATCCTGCCCGGCGCACCAATCCACATTTCCGGCTCGGTTGGTATCGCAGTTTATCCCGAAAGCGCGTTGTCGCCTGAAGCTCTCTATGAACAGGCTGACTATGCTCAATATCACGGCAAAAGAACCCGTCGCGGCGCTGTAACGGTCTTTACGCCGGCGCTGGATGCTAAAATCCGCCGCGAAGCCATGTTGGAGCAGGCCCTCAAACAGGCCAACCTTGAGGAAGAGTTATTTGTCCTGTTCCAGCCGATCATCGACTGCACTTCAGGTGGCGCGGTCGGCTTTGAAGCGCTTGCCCGCTGGAAAAGCCCCAAACTCGGTTTTGTTCCGCCTTCAGAATTTATCGCTGTTGCAGAACGCGTCGGGTTTGTTGGAAACTTGACCTGGACACTGCTGCAAAAGGCATTGAGCGTTGCGGAAACCTGGCCGGCAGGAACTCGCCTGAGCTTCAATCTTTCGGCACAAGACCTCAACAACGAAGAAAGCGCACTGGCGATTGCAGCTATCATCGGAGCAAGCAGCTTCAGTCCACACAATCTCGACCTGGAAATCACCGAAACCGCATTCGGTCATGATTTTGAGCAGATCTGCAGATCTGCGGAACACTTGCGCATGCTGGGCTGCGGGATATCAATCGATGACTTCGGCACCGGCTACTCCAGTCTTACACGGCTGCACGCACTGCCTCTCACCAAAATCAAGATCGACAGAAGCTTTGTCGAAAACATCGACACGAAACCGGCAAGCTACAAGATCGTGAAGTCTCTTCTTACCTTGAGCCGCGACATGGAGCTGGATTGTGTTGTGGAAGGTGTTGAGAGGGAGGAAGAACTGGAAACGCTCAAAACGCTGGGCGCAAAGTTTATTCAAGGTTACCTCTATTCACCGCCAGTAAGTGAAGATCGGCTTGGGCATTTCTTGGGACAAAAAGCAAAAGCCGAGGCAAAATTAGCCTGATGCCCTTCACCATTGAATAGAATAAAACCCCGGAAAATACCGGGGTTTCATTGGTTTTGTAAATTATTCGGCGGCAACAAGCGCCTCATTGGCTTGTTTGCCAAAATGCTGCCCATTCAACCGCACGACCAACCAGATCATGGCGAATTGATATGCAATCGCGATTGCCGTGATCGCCCAATAGGCAACAGAAAATTTGTCGATAACGCCACTCGCAACAAGCCCTTTGTTTACAAAGAACTGAAGCAACACAGAAAGCGCAACACCGGGGCAAACCAGAGCATAAGAACCAGGTGACGTTTTATTGCCGAAGACGAAGTCTTTGAAATAGCCCTGGCGGCGCAGGATCAGCAAGCCAAGACCCAGAAAGATAAACTGAATGCTGAGCACCTGAGCCAGGAAGGTCATCGTTTCAGCCGCGGTCGAATGAACCTCAAACTGCGTGTGCAATGCATGATCCTGACGCATGAACATGATGCTCAAAACGGTGAGGATCGGAATAACAACCATCAGCGTCGGCGCGGCCTCCTCGGAGGTGCCATAGTGCAACATGGAATTGAACGCCGTAACGAGAGCGAGAAGGCCATAGACAATTGCTGTAACCCCAAAGAAGGTTGAAAGGATCAATGACACCGTAACCGTGACCGCATTGCCGGACATGGCAGCCGGAGCTGCGAGCCCCACAGCAACCATGGCAAGAGCAAAGGTTGGCAGCATTTGGGCAAAGGAGTTGTGCGCAGTAACATCAAACATGCCACCTTTGGACAGAACCCGCCCCAGAAAATCACCGATGATGGAGAAGGCAAAAATGCCAATCAGCGTGAATGCTGCCAATGCAAGCGGAAACAGATATTCAACAACCGTCCAAAGTTTGGGCACAAACACAAGGCCAACGATGAACATGACATTGACGGTCATGGCAAGCGCCAATGGAAAAGCCGCCAGCGTAGTTTCCGCATTGGAGTTGCGCAATTGCTCAAAAGCTGGTGTTTTCTTCCATCCGTTATAGGCCGAAATGCTCCAGAAGAGCTTTTGCAGGTTGAGGAGTGCAAAAACAGCAATCGAGACCATAGCCAGACCAATCGCGAATTTCAGCGGCGCACCGGCAGTTGGCCAAACAGCCATGATGTCTTCAAAATTCGGCACAGCGCGGCCCTTGTGGGGCACCCAGAACAGAAGGTAGATGAAAAAGGTGACAGCAATACCGCCTGCCCCCACAGAGGCGAGGAAATAAAGCGGTGAGTATTTATCCGCCGCACGTGTCGTCGTCATATTAAAGCTCCTTCCAGCTCCGCCTATACATACTTTTTATCATATATATTAATTTATATATGTAAAGCGCTTTTCGCTGTCCGGCGTAGGGCAGAATGACGCATCATGCGGGCAAACAGCATCGAAGACTGAGGCCGCAGGCACTGCCCAACAAAAAAGGCACCCTCAACGGATGCCCTTTCAATATCACTCGAAATGATTTGTCAGATCAGTCTTTGGCACGCTCTACATAAGAGCCGTCTTCTGTGAGAACCACGATGCGGGTGCCAACGTTGATGTGCGGCGGCACGGATGTGCGCACACCGTTGGAAAGAAGCGCGGGCTTGTAGGAGGACGACGCTGTCTGCCCCTTCACAACCGGCTCTGTTTCCGTCACTTCAAACGTTGCATGACGTGGCAGTTCAATCGAGATTGCATTGCCATCGTGAATAGCCAGAATCACGGTCATGCCTTCTTCGAGATAAGCCGCAGCATCACCGATTGTCTCGGCATCCATGGTCAACTGATCAAAGGTTTCCGGGTTCATGAAGTGGAAGCCTTCGGCATCGTTGTAGAGGTAGGAATGGTTGAGGTCTTCAACGTGCGCGCGCTCAACCTGCTCGGTTGTCTTCCAGCGCTCGGAAACCTTCGTGCCGTCAGAAATCCGGCGCATATCAACCTGGGTAACAGGTGTGCCCTTGCCGGGGTGGAAGTTCTGCGCGGTCAATACGACATAGAGGCGGCCGTCAACATCAACGACGTTACCCTTGCGCAGAGAAGAGGCGATGACCTTGGCCATGAGTGTTCCTTCTTTTGTCTCTTGCTTGTCTCGAGGCGCAACGCACCGTAAAGAGGCGCCGCGGGTGTGAGACTTTGTTGGCTTGCCCGCGCCTCTAACTCACTTTTGCGCAAATTGCCAGTCCAAGGCGGTGCAAAAGGCTGAAGAGATCGGAAGAGATTAAGATATGAGCGGCCCTTCTCCCTGGTGGAAGCCTGAAAGACACGCAGACCGTCGCCCTTTCCTCTTGGGGCGCAACCGGTTGATGGCCGCCATGCGCATGTGGTTTTCAGAACGCAATTTTGTGGATGTGGATGCAGCCAGCTTGCAGGTCTCGCCCGGCAACGAAGCCCATCTGCATGCCTTTTCGACAGAAGCCATCGGCATGGATGGCCGCCGCACACCATTGCACCTGCACACTTCGCCTGAATTTGCCTGCAAAAAACTACTGGCAGCAGGCGAGGAAAAGATCGCCTGTTTCGCCCATGTCTATCGCAACCGCGAACGCGGACCACTGCATCATCCTGAATTCACAATGCTGGAATGGTATCGCACCAACACAAGCTACCAGACATTGATGGATGACTGTGCCGACTTGCTGAAACTTGCGGCCCAGACATGT
>JBNKQT010000186.1:0-6295 GCA_050297115.1 Ensifer sp.
ATGGTGTGCAGGTGGCCCCCGAAGCCATTGAAGCAGCGCGTGCGGCCATTGTTGACCAGTTCGGCCCACGCTATCGCCCTGAAAAACCGCGTTTCTATTCCACAAAGGCCAAAAACGCGCAGGAAGCTCACGAAGCCATCCGTCCAACAGATTTCGCTCGCTCACCCGACAAGGTGCGCAAATATCTCGATGCCGATCAGATCAGACTCTATGACCTAATCTGGAAACGCGGCATTGGCAGCCAGATGGCAGCAGCCGAAATTGAGCGTACGACTGTAGAAATTCTGGCAGAAAATAGCGGCCGCAAGGCAGGCTTGCGCGCGACGGGGTCCGTTATCCGTTTTGACGGCTTCATCGCTGCCTATACTGACCAGCGCGACGACGATGATCCAGCCGATGATTCAGACGGTGATGACAAACGCCTTCCGGAGATCATTGCCAGGGAGAGTCTTGCGCGTGATAAAATCAACGCAACCCAGCATTTTACCGAGCCTCCACCGCGTTACAGTGAAGCCTCGCTCATCAAAAAGATGGAAGAGCTGGGTATTGGTCGTCCGTCAACCTATGCGGCGACGTTGGCAACGTTGCAGGACCGCGAATATGTTACAATCGACAAGCGCAAGCTTATTCCCGAAGCAAAGGGCCGCCTTGTAACGGCCTTTCTGGAAAGCTTCTTTGCGCGGTATGTGGAGTATGATTTCACAGCTGCACTTGAGGAAAAACTGGACCGGATTTCTGCTGGCGAACTTGAGTGGAAGGACGTTTTGCGTGAATTCTGGACCGAGTTTGTTGCCAAAATTGATGAAACCAAGGAACTGCGCGTTACCAACGTTCTGGATGCGTTGAACGAAGAGCTGGCGCCGCTGGTTTTCCCCAAGCGTGAAGATGGCTCAGACCCGCGTATTTGCCAAAGCTGTGGCACCGGGCAGCTCTCACTTAAGCTTGGAAAATATGGGGCATTTGTCGGATGCTCCAATTATCCTGACTGTAAGTTCACCCGCCAGTTGTCTTCCGACGGCAATGGTGATGATGCTGCAGCATCGAATGAGCCAACGGCCCTTGGTAATGACCCGGTTACCGGCGATGAAATTACGCTGCGCACCGGGCGTTTTGGGCCCTATGTTCAATCGGGTGAAGGAAAAGAGGCAAAGCGCTCGAGCCTGCCAAAAGGCTGGACGCCTGACAGTATCGATATTGAAAAGGCGCTTGCCCTTCTATCCCTGCCGCGTGATGTGGGTCAGCATCCCGAATCGGGCAAGCTGATTTCAGCCGGGCTTGGGCGCTATGGGCCCTTTGTGCTGCATGATGGCACCTATGCAAATCTGGAATCGGTAGAAGATGTCTTTTCGATTGGGCTAAACCGGGCCGTGACTGTTCTGGCTGAAAAGCAGGCCAAGGGTGGCGGACGTGGACGAGCCGCTGCTGCCGTTCTCAAGGAACTGGGCGACCATCCGGATGGTGGCCCTGTGACCGTGCGTGATGGACGCTATGGACCTTACGTCAATTGGGGCAAAATCAACGCGACATTGCCGAAGGGCAAGGATCCCCAAAGCGTGACTGCGGAAGAAGCGTTGCAGTTGATCGCCGAAAAAGCCAGTAAGGGAAAGTCGACAAAAGCCAAGGCGACAAAAGCAAAAAAATCGCCTGCCAAGAAGACCACCGCAAAATCCAAAGCCAAGAAAGACTGATTTGTGAGCAAAAAGGCGCATGGCCATTCCGACGCTAGCGAAGCCAGACGCGGTGCGAAAGATGCGCGCCCTGAAGGAGATTTGAGCTTTATCCGTGGCGAGGTTCCACCGCGTGAAGTGGTTTTGCGGTTTATTGCTGAGCACCCCGAAAAGGCATCCAAACGGGAACTTTATAAAGCATTCGGTTTGAAGGGCGGCGCTCGCATTGAGTTGAAAGACCTGCTGCGCGACCTTGAAGATGAAGGGCTACTGGAAAAGCGGCGCAAATCGCTTGCTCGCCCCGGTGCGCTTCCTCCCGTTACAGTGTTGGATATCACGACTCGGGACAGCGATGGCGGGCTTATTGCACGCCCTGCCGAATGGTTGGAAGACGGTGTGGCCCCGGCTGTATCGGTCCGCCAGACTGGCGCTTCGGGGCGAAAGAAAGCGCCTGTTGCCGGTATTGGCGATCGTATTTTGGCCAAGATATTTCCGGCAAAGGACAAGGGCGGTCCCGCCTATAGCGCACGTATAATCAAGGTCATCGACAAGCGTCGAAATGCGACGATGGGTGTCTTTCGCGCAATGGATGGCGGCGCTGGACGTATTGTTCCCATTGAAAAACGAGGGGATGAACTGTCTGTCGACCCCGATTTTGCGGGTGGAGCGAAAGATGGCGATCTTGTAGAAATTGAGACTTCGCGTTCGGGTCGCTATGGTCTGGCACGCGCCAAAGTTCTTTCGGTTGTCGGTTCGGTTGCTTCTGAAAAGGCGATATCGATGATTGCCATTCACGCACATGGCATTCCTCATGTGTTTCCGGAAGATGTACTGCGCGAAGCCGATGCCGCCGGCCCTGCCGACTTTGCCAAGCGGGAAGACTGGCGCGATATGCCGTTGATTACCATCGACCCCGCAGACGCCAAAGACCATGATGATGCGGTGTATGCAGAGGATGATCCTTCACCTGATAATCCCGGCGGCGTGATCGTGACCGTAGCGATAGCGGATGTTTCCTGGTATGTGCGCCCTGGTTCGGCAATGGATCGAGAGGCACTAAAACGCGGTAATTCTGTCTACTTCCCGGACCGGGTTGTGCCCATGCTGCCCGAAAAGATTTCAAACAATCTGTGTTCCTTGCGCGAAGGCGAAGACCGCCCTGCCCTTGCCGTCCGGATGGTCTTTTCCAGGGAAGGAAGAAAGGCGAGCCACACATTCCATCGCATCATGATGAGAAGTTCGGCCAAGCTTTCCTACCAGCAGGCACAAGCTGCATTTGATGGCAAGCCGGACGAGAAGGCGGAGCCGATCAATGAGGCGGTTCTCCAGCCTCTTTGGCATGCCTACAAGACGATGGCCAAGGGGCGTGACCGACGCCAGCCACTAGATCTTGACCTGCCGGAGCGCAAGCTGTTGCTAAAGGAGGACGGGACTGTTGATCGGGTCTATGTGCCTCCGCGGCTCGAGGCGCACCGCCTGATTGAAGAAATGATGATCCAGGCGAATGTTTGCGCCGCTGAAACCTTGGAAAAGAAGCACCAACCGCTCATCTACCGCGTGCACGACACGCCCTCCCTTGCCAAGCAGGAAGTGCTGCGTGATTTTCTTGGGACCTTGAACATGTCGCTGGCCAAGGGCGGCCATCTGCGTGCCAACCATTTCAACGGGATTTTGCATCAGGCGAAAGACACACCGCATGAAACCATGGTTTCGGAGATGGTTTTGCGTTCTCAGAGCCAGGCGATTTACAGCCCGGACAATATCGGCCATTTCGGCCTGAACCTGATGAAATATGCCCATTTCACTTCACCTATTCGCCGTTATGCCGATTTGATTGTGCATCGCGCGCTTGTTGGTGCACTTGGCCTTGGTGAAGGCGCAATCTCGCCAAAAGAGGAAGGTGTTCTGGACGACATCGCGGCGGAGATTTCGACCTTCGAAAGACGTGCAATGGCTGCGGAGCGCGATACGGTTGATCGTCTTGTTGCGCATTGTCTGGCCGGTCGCATCGGTGACGAGTTTGACGGGCAGGTTTCGGGTGTCACGAAGGCCGGTCTATTTATCGCACTTCCGCAGTATGGCGCGGATGGATTTGTTCCTGTCTCGACTCTCGGCATGGATTATTTCATATATGACGAAGCTCATCAGGCGTTAACAGGTGAAAAGACCGGACTGGGCTATCGTCTTGGCGACGCTGTCAGCGTTTGTCTGGCAGAGGCGGCACCGCTTGCCGGTGCGCTTCGCTTTGAAATGCTGAGTGAAGGTCGCAAGATGCCGACGGCAGTGCGCTCTTTCCATAAATCAGGGCGCCGGCCCAAGAAGAAGCCCGGCACGCGCCCGAAACGGGGCCGCAGATAGGTATAAGACATGGAAAATCATGATTTTGCTGACGAAACGGTTGCAAAGCAGGAACGCCCGGTAGGCCAATCCATCAAGCGTGGGCTTCTAAACACATGCCCCGCATGTGGTAGCGGTCGCCTGTTTCGCGCCTTTTTGAAACCCGTTGAGCATTGTGAAGCCTGTGGGGAAGAGATGTTCCATGAACGCTCTGATGATTTGCCACCTTATTTGGTGATTGTCCTTGTGGGCCACGTTCTGCTTACAGGCTACATGCTGACAGATTCCTTTATGCCTGACGCATTATGGGTACATCTTTTGGTGTGGGTGCCGGTGGTTATTCTAACCTCACTTATCAGCATTCAACCTATAAAGGGCGGGGTCATTGGTCTGCAATGGGCCATGAGATTGCATGGATTTGGTGAAACCGCTGACGGCGACTTTCAAGAAGAAGACAGGAAATCCGGGCAATGACCGATTCAAGGGTGACAGACCGTCTGCCGGATGCCGACCGGTTGGCAAAACGCGGACATCACCCTTACATACGCCCGAAAGACGCTTCGACTTTAATCATTCTCCACCGGCAAGATGGGGACATACGGTTTCTGGCCGGTCGGCGCAGCGATGCTCACAAGTTCATGCCGGGCCTTTATGTTTTTCCCGGCGGTCGAGTTGATCGATCAGACTACTCCATAAAGCCATCAAGCCCGCTTCCCGGCCCCGTTGCAGAAAAGCTGCTGCTGCCTACCAGAAAGCGCATAACACCTCGTATGGCCACGGCGCTAGGCACTGCAGCGATTCGAGAAACCTATGAGGAAACCGGCCTGATCATCGGCGACAGATCGGACGAAGCGCCCTTCCCGCTAGATATCCGCCCGTCGCTTGAGCATCTGCGTTTTATTGCACGAGCAATCACACCAACCGGACGCGTAAAACGTTTTGACACGCGTTTCTTTGCGCTGTTTGCCGATGAGGCCGGGATAGTGCCTGAGATGGCGCGCTCAAGCGACGAACTCGAACAACTGGAATGGGTCCCGTTTTCCCGTTCATCGGAAATCAAATTGCCGGACATCACCCGAGCCGTACTCGCTGATTTGACCGAAATGCTTGACTTGGATGCAGAATTGCCATTTGGAAGTACTGTACCTTTCTATCATGTCCGTAACCGGCGATTCGTCCGGGAGGAGCTTTGAGGACCGGGGATGGAGACAGCGCAGGCCGAACATCACACGCCAGCAGATAAAATCCGCTGGCGATCATTTGCAGCCGCCTCCACATCAGCGACCGCTGTTGGTATTGCAATTGGATTGGGGCTTCCCCTACTCAGCATTATTTTGGAAAAGCGAGGCATTCCCTCCAGCCTGATCGGGCTCAACACGGCTATTGCCGGGCTGGCGGCCATGGCAGCAGCTCCGTTCACCTCCAAAATCGCGCACCGTTTTGGTGTTCCCCTGGTGATGCTGTTCTCAGTGCTGATCGCGGCAATCAGCGCACTTGGGTTTTATTATGCCGAGAATTTCTGGGCCTGGTTTCCGCTCAGAATCACATTTCATGGCGCCATTACGGCACTGTTCATTCTGTCGGAATTCTGGATCAACGCGTCTTCGCCGCCACAAAGACGTGGATTTGCGCTTGGCGTTTATGCAACGTTGCTAGCAATTGGGTTTGCTGGCGGGCCGTTGCTCTTTTCCATCCTGGGCAGCGAAGGGCTTCTTCCCTTTGCGGTCGGCAGTCTCATCATCCTAACGGCAGCCATTCCTGTGTTCCTGGCGCGCAACGAGTGCCCCGTTCTGGATGAAAAGCCGCAACTTCACTTCATGCGATATGTCTTTCTTGTTCCCACAGCAACTGCGGCGGTTTTCATTTTTGGTGCAGTTGAAGCTGGTGGGCTATCGCTCTTTCCTATTTATGCGATACGGGCAGGTTTCAGCGAGGCACAGGCAGCTCTCCTGCTGACGATGATGGGAGTCGGCAGCATGGTATTCCAGATTCCCATCGGAATTGTATCAGACATGCTCAAGGATCGCCGAAGCCTGCTCTCAGGCATTGCTCTGGTTGGCCTTCTCGGCGCGTTGGCTCTTCCGGCGATTATTGACAACTGGCTCCTGACGGCGGTGCTTCTGCTGTTTTTTGGCGGCGCTGTGGCTGGACTCTATACCGTTGGCTTAAGTCATCTGGGTGCGCGACTCACCGGTTCAGACCTTGCTGCAGCCAATGCGGCCTTTATTTTCTGCTATGCAGTTGGCACTGTCGTCGGTCCGCAGGCTATTGGCGCCTCCATCGATGCCTTT
>JBNKQT010000187.1:0-4016 GCA_050297115.1 Ensifer sp.
CTCGCTGCCATCTATCGCACCGGCGAACGCTTCGGTGCCGCCCATGTAATTGACGTCATTACCGGCAACGAGAATGAAAAGACAACCCGGTTTGGCCACGTCGATATGCCCGTTTTCGGGGCGGGCAAGGATATCCCCGCCAAAACCTGGCAATCGGTCTTCCGCCAGCTTCTTGCCATGGGCCTGCTCCGTGTGGACCACGAAGCCTATGGCGCGCTGAAACTGGAGCCGGAGGCCCGTGCAGTCTTCAAACACGAGCGCGAAATCCGCTTCCGCAAGGACCGAACCCCGGTAAAAGCCACCAAAGGCACCCCGAGCGCCAAAAAGGCAAAGTCTGCCTTGGACGAGGCCGATGCCCCGCTATTCGAAGCACTGCGTAAGAGGCGAACTGAGATCGCGAAAGAAAATGGCGTGCCGCCCTATGTCGTGTTCCCCGACACAACACTGGTCGCGCTAGCAACCGAGCGCCCGACGAAGGAGGATGCGCTTTTAGGCATCTCTGGCATCGGGCAGGCCAAGCTTGAGCGTTACGGAGAAGACTTCCTCGAAGTCATCCTCGCATTTGAAGGATAAGAAGCGCGATTTCGTCACATTGTCCGCCGGAAACGGCCATGCCATAAGGCATCGACGAACAAGCAGGAATAACAAGAATGGAAAATTCCGAAGATCGCGAAACAATCACGCTTTACGAAGCCATTGGCGCCGATGACACTGTGCGAAAGCTGGTGCGCTGCTTTTATGAGCTTATGGACACGCTGCCAGAAGCCAAAAGCGCCCGCGATATTCATCCGCCAAGCCTCGAAAACGCAGAGACCAAACTCTACGAATATTTGACCGGCTATCTCGGCGGCCCGCAGCTCTATATTGAAAAATACGGCCACCCCCGTCTGCGCGCCCGGCACTTCCCGGCCCCCATTGGCAAGCGCGAGGTCGATGAGTGGCTCTTGTGCTTCCGTCAGGCTCTGGATGAAACCGTCGAACATCCCAAACTGCGCGAAATCATCTGGGAGCCAATTGAGCGTCTGGCCTACCACATGCAAAACAAGGACGAAACGAATGCAGGCTAATACACTCTGGCCCCGCCTGTTCATTTTGTTCGGTGGTATTTTTGGCCTGCTGGGCGTGGCGCTCGCCGCAGCCGCAACCCATATGGGCGACCAGCATCTACTTGGCAACGCCTCCACCATGAGCCTGGCCCACGCCCCTGTTCTTATTGCTCTCGGATTGGCGCATGAAAGGCTCAAGACCGCGACACCGGCAGGTGCCTTGATGCTGCTTGGCACGCTGCTCTTTGTCGGCGATCTGCTGAAGCGCCACTATACCGGCAGCGCCCTGTTCTCCATGTCCGCACCAACCGGCGGCATTTTGATGATGGGCGGCTGGCTCGTGATCGCTCTGGGTGCTCTGTGGCCGCGAAAGGGATAAACTTTAACTAATCCCCTCAACGGCTGCATAGCCTTCAAATACCGGAGGCCCCAGATAGATATCGCTGTTGCCGCCAGCGTTTTTATGCGCGGCACGAAAGTTTTCCGATTTTGTCCAGGCCAAAAAGTCAGCCTCACTCTGCCAGATCGTATGCGATATGAACTGCGTATACCCATCGTCATCGAAGGTCTTGCCGCGCAGGAGATGAAATTCAACAAAGTCTGGATTTTCTTTCAGCTTTGAATCCCTGTTTCGCCAGATCGCCTCAAAGCGCTCTTCGGAGCCAATGGCAACCTTGAAGCGGTTCATTGCAATATACATTGGAAACCTCGTTGATGACTGAATGCCAAACAGCTTATTTGCGGAACAACCGAAACCATTGCCGCCCCAACTCAAAGCTCCCGCTGAGACAACTCATCAAGTGCGCGGGCCAGGCTGGATTTCGAACCGTTACGCAAGGGAATAAACCGCTTTCCGTGCTTTTTGCAACCGGTCTTCACCCGCGAACACGCATCGTGGCTGATGCAATCGATTGGACAAAACACACAGTCTACAGAAGGAAGAACCGTATCAATCCGGCTGACAGCCTCACGCAAACCACCATCATGATGGATCAGTTCAGCACCGTGCGACTGAGCAATCTTGCGCAGATGCGCCACTTGGTAGTCGCGCCCGCCAACATAGAGAAAGCTATTGATTTGCGAGCCATTGGACACAGCCTGCACCTCAACCTTTTGGCCGGATTTCTGGTTCTTCTTCTTCGCCATTCCTGAACCTCCATTTCTGTTATTGGAGGGACGCTATATAAGTTGAAAACAGAGTCCAGTATAAACATGACAAGAATAATCATATTTAAAAATACGCCAGCAAGGGCGCCCGAAATCGAATACAAACTGTTTTTTGGCGGCTTGTCATGAAACGGTGAAGATTTAGATACAAGTTTGCTTATATAATCAGCATACCGAGCCAGTCATGACCGTAAACACAATCACCAGCTCCACCGAAGAAACAATGCAGCTGCAGGAAGAACTGCTGGCCCTGCGCCAAGCCGTGGCGCGCGAAGGCAGCCAGATGCTTGAGCAGCTGGAAGCTGGCTCTCCGCTGCCGCAGGCACATAAACAAACAACCGAAAACCTTTGCCACTACCTTGCTCTGCGACACCATGACCTGCGCATAGTTCAGCGCAGACTGATGGCGCTCGGACTGTCCTCCCTTGGCAGGCTGGAAAGCAGAGTTCTGCCAACACTGGATGCTACCTTGTCAGCGCTTTCCGCGATCAACGGCACCAATGCGCCCTTCGCCCAACCCGTCGTACACGCGTTCTTCAATGGTGAAGCCGAGCTTATTGAGGCAACAGATGAGCTGTTTGGTGCGCCGCGCAAAAACCGGCGTGGCCGCATCATGGTGACCATGCCATCCCAGGCTGCTGACGATCAGCATTTTGTAAGCGATCTCGTAGCGCGCGGCATGGACATCGCCCGTATCAATTGCGCCCATGACAATGCGGAAAGCTGGGCTCGCATGGCCACAAATATCCGTCAGGCGGCGGAAGCTGGCGGCCATTCGGTGAAAATCCTGATGGATATTGCAGGACCTAAAATCAGAACCGAAGCTGTAGAGATCAAGAAGAAGACCAGACTCAAGAAGGGCGACCTTATCCGGCTGGTCGCCAAAGGCGCTCCAAATATTGAGGATGGCATCATCGCCAGTACAACGGCGTCCCTGCCAGAGATTGTAACGCGCCTGGAGCCCGGTCATCGCATTCGTTATGACGATGGCAAACTGGAAGGTGTTGTTGAAGAGCGAAGTGAAGACGAGGCGATAGTTCGCGTCACACATGCAAAGTCCGACGGCGTAAAACTCAAGCCGGAAAAGGGGCTGAACGTTCCGGACACAGCCTTGGGCCTCTCACCACTAACCACCAAAGACAAGAGCGACCTCTCCGCCGTTGTAGAGACCGCCGATATGATTGGTTACTCCTTCGTCAGCGAGCCCGGCGACATTCCGCTTCTGGAAGAAGCCCTGCGCGAAATCGGCCGTGAGAAGACCATGCTTGGCCTTGTTGCCAAGATTGAGCAACCCACTGCGCTACGCAATCTGCCTGCCCTCATCGTGGAAGCAAGGCGCCACAACAGGCCCTTTGCAGTTATGATTGCACGCGGCGATCTTGCTGCAGAAATCGGCTTTGACCGACTGGCCGAAATGCAGGAGGAGCTACTTTGGATCTGCGAGGCAGCATCAGTGCCGGTTATCTGGGCAACACAAGTGCTCGAAGACCTCGTCAAAACCGGCCTGCCCTCACGCGGCGAAATGACAGACGCCGCCATGGCCGCCCGTGCCGAATGTGTCATGCTGAACAAGGGCCCCGCAGTTGGCGAAGCCGTCACACTGCTCGACGGCCTCTTCGCCCGCATGGATGCACACATGTTCAAAAAGACGGCAATGCTGCGAGCCTTGCAAACCTGGTAGGAGCAAACATCAATCCGGCAAAAGCGCCGCAATTGCCAGCCCCGTTGCCGTAACCAAAGCGCCCACCCAGATGCTGATGCCGACCCAGCCGTGGCCAATCAGGCCTTCTAGCACAATGATGA
>JBNKQT010000188.1:0-9457 GCA_050297115.1 Ensifer sp.
TGCGGCCTGCGCAACGGCTGTGAGTGCCGCGCGTACCGAACGTACCGGACGCAAGGTGACAATCAACGTGGCAAGCGCGCCCGGCAACGGCAAGCTGGAACTGGAATGGCACGATGATGACCATGTAATCATGACCGGGCCTGCCGAGTGGGAATGGTCTGGCACGCTTGATCCAGCCACCGGCGCGTGGGAGCGCGACGAAGGCGAGGCACGGGCAATTTGACCGGCATATCCGTCATAACCTTCGGCTGCCGCCTGAACACCTACGAATCCGAAGTGATGAAGGCTGAAGCCGCAAAAGCGGGGCTCGACAATGCTGTGCTGGTAAATACCTGTGCTGTAACGGGTGAGGCCGTGCGCCAGGCGCGTCAGGCCATCCGCCGGGCGCGCCGGGAAAACCCGGAAGCGCGCATTGTGGTGACAGGTTGTGCCGCCCAAACACAGGCCGATGACTTTGCCGCCATGGAAGAGGTGGATGCGGTGCTGGGCAATGAAGAAAAGCTCGACAGTGCATCTTACCGCGCCCTGCCCGATTTTGGCGTTTCGGCTGAAGAAAAACTCCGCGTAAACGACATTATGAGCGTGACGGAAACTGCCCCGCAAATGGTGAAGCTGATTGACGGGCATGTGCGGGCTTTCATTCAGGTGCAAAATGGCTGTGATCACCGCTGCACCTTCTGCATTATTCCCTATGGCCGCGGCAATTCCCGCTCTGTGCCGATGGGCGCTGTGGTGGACCAGGCCCGGCAGCTTGCTGACAGCGGCTATGCGGAGATTGTGCTGACCGGGGTGGACGCGACATCCTACGGTGCGGATTTACCGGGTACGCCAAGCCTTGGGAAGCTTGCCAAAACGCTTTTGAAGCAGGTGCCGGAAATCAAGCGTCTGCGACTGTCTTCCATCGACTCGGTTGAGGTGGACAAGCACCTCATGGACCTGATTGCCGATGAACCTCGCTTCATGCCGCATCTGCATCTCTCCTTGCAGCATGGCGACAACCTGATCCTGAAACGCATGAAACGGCGGCATTTGCGCGAGGATGCGCTGGCGTTTTGTGCGGAAGCACGGCGTTTGCGGCCCGAAATGAGCTTTGGAGCGGATTTCATAGCAGGCTTTCCAACTGAAACGGAGGAAGCCTTCGCCAATATGGAAGCAATGATCGAGGAGATCGGGATTTCCAATTTGCACGTCTTCCCCTTCAGCCCGCGCGAAGGAACACCTGCCGCCAGAATGCCGCAACTCGACCGCCGCATTGTGAAGGAACGGGCTGCACGCCTGCGCGCCAAGGGCGATGCATTGCTGGCTATGCATCTGGAGCGTTTTATTGGCACAAGGCAGATGGTGCTTGCCGAACGCGGTGGGGTGGCGCATACGCAAGACTTTACGATTGTACGCACGCCCGATCTTCAGCCCGGCACCTTTGCCGAGGTTGAAATTGTTGGCCACGATGGCAAATATCTCAATATCAAGGACGCAGCCGCCAACGCGGCGTGACGAAGTGGACGAAGCCCATGGCGCTCGGTTTTATCAAAAAGGTTTTCACCTTCGGCAGGAAGAACGACGAAGCCAAACAGGCAGAAGACTCAGCGGCACCTCAAGAGGTGATTGAGGAAGCCGCCGCCGCTGAGGCACCCGAAGCGCCTCATGATGCTGCACATGTGAGTGTGGAAGAAGCCGAGGACCTGGCTGATTGGGATGCAGACCTGCCGGATCCTGAACCCGAGCCTGGAATTTCTGAAGAAACGGCAGAAGAATTTGCCGCCGAACATGCCCCGCCGCCAGAACCCGAACACGTGACGGAAACCAGCCTTGAAGAGGCTGAAGAACTGGCTGACTGGGATGCAGACCTGCCGGACCCCGAGCCGGTTGAAGAAGAACCTGCAGCGCTTGCCGAAAAGGGTGAAGGCGATATCTCCGTTGAGGAAGCTGAAACGCTGGCTGATTGGGATGCCAACAGCGCTGACCCTGAGCCATTGGAAGGTGCGTCGGAAGAGATATCCGCGCCAGAACCGGTCGAAGAACCGGTAATCCATGATGTTCCCGATATGAGCGCGGAGGAGGCTGAAGAGCTTTCCGAATGGGACGCCGATCTGCCAGAACCAACACCCGAGATTGATACCGAAGCGCCGGAATTGCCGAAGGGCTTTGCAGCGGCGGCAGAAAAGGTTGAGGAACCCAAAGAGGCAGAGCCTGCACCCCGCCTTTCCTGGTTTCAGCGTTTGCGCGCAGGCCTGTCACGCACTTCCTCGCAACTGACCAGCCAGATCACCTCGCTTTTCACCAAGCGCAAGCTGGACGAGGATACGCTGGAAGAGCTGGAGGATTTGCTGATCCAGGCCGACCTCGGCGTGGAAACGGCACTGCGCATTACCGACACACTGTCTTCTGAACGCTATGGGCGTGATGTGAGTGGTGAGGAAGTCATGGCCATTATGGCCAGCGAAGTGGAAAAGGTGCTGACCCCGGTGGCAAAGCCGCTGGCGCTGGACCTGAACCACAAACCGCATGTGATCCTCGTCGTTGGCGTGAACGGCACAGGCAAAACAACGACGATTGGCAAGCTGGCGGCCAAACTTTCAGGTGCCGGGCTGAAAGTGATGCTGGCGGCAGGCGATACATTCCGTGCAGCGGCAATCGAACAATTGAAAATCTGGGCGGACCGTACGGGCTCCGAGTTCATTGGCACAAAACTGGGTGCCGATGCTGCCGGACTTGCCTTTGATGCTTTCAAACAGGCCAAGGAAAAGGGCTCCGACGTGCTGATTATCGACACGGCGGGCCGCCTGCAAAACAAGACTGAATTGATGGCCGAACTGGAAAAAATCGTGCGCGTGCTCGGCAAACTGGACCCTGACGCCCCGCACACTGTGCTGCAAACGCTGGATGCCACAACCGGCCAGAATGCGCTGCAACAGGTGGAGATTTTCCGCAATGTGGCAGGCGTTTCCGGTCTGGTGATGACCAAGCTCGATGGCACCGCCCGAGGCGGCATTTTGGTGGCCATTGCCGCCAAGCACAAATTGCCGGTCTACTTCATCGGCGTGGGCGAGGGAATTGACGACCTTGAGCCCTTTGAAGCCGGTGAATTTGCCCAGGCCGTTGCAGGCGCACACCAGAACTGATAACCGGCCCGAAAGGGCAGTTTAAGAGGACAACATGGCCGAGACTGGCAACACACAGCAACCGCCGAAAGAAAACGGGCTCCTGAAATTTGTGCTGGAGCTTGGGCCTATTATCGTCTTCTTCTTCGCCAATCTGCGCGGCGAATGGTTGATCAAACACTTCCCCATTCTTGGCGAATTTGGCGGGCCGTTGTTTCTGGCCACCGCCTTTTTCATGGTGGCAACTGTCCTGTCACTGGCAATTTCCAAAATTGTCTTCAAACATCTGCCGCTAATGCCGCTGGTTTCCTGCGGCATTGTTCTGGTTTTCGGCGGGCTCGGCATCTATTTGCAGAACGAGCTTTTCATCAAAATGAAGCCGACGATTATCAATTCCATTTTCGGTATCATCCTGCTCGGCGGGCTCTTTTTCGGCAAGGCACTGCTTGGCTACGTCTTCAATGCCGCCTTCAGCCTGGACGAGGAAGGCTGGCGCAAGCTGACATTTCGCTGGGGCATATTCTTCCTGTTCCTTGCCGTTTTGAATGAGGTTGTCTGGCGCAATTTCTCTGACGACGCCTGGATCAGCTTCAAACTCTGGGGCACGATGCCAATCACCATCATTTTCACGATGGCGCAGATGCCGCTGATTATGAAACATGCGCTGGAAGAGGAAGAAACCTGACAAGCAGACAATTCTCTGCTTATATCTTACCCCGTGTTTACCCTCTGGTAGCACTGAAGGGCCATAGTGAAAGACAGTCGAGTTAAAAAGACGGGACCGGGAATGAGTATTGCGTACCGGCATGCGGCACAATTGGTGGCCGCTACGGCTTTGGCCGTTTGCCTTTCAGGTGCGCCTGAACGGGCGATGGCGCTCGACATTCTTGGTTTTAATCTCTTCGGCAGCGAAGATGCGGCCGACAAACTCACCGATCCAGTCCGTTTCTCCGTTACCTTGTCGAGCAACGACCCGGACCTTGACGACTTTCTCAAAGAACAATCCGGCCTTGTGCAGGATGAAGAAAAACCCGTTGAGGGCTCATTCGGACTGGCTGTAAAGGCGCGCGATGATCGCGACCGGCTAGTGGCTGCTCTTTACGAAAAGGCCCGCTATGGCGCGGTGGTGAACATGCGCGTTGATGGCCGCCCGCTGGACGACCTGCCGCCGACACCGCAATTTGATACCTCGCGGGTGGTGCCGATCGAGATTGAGATCGATGCTGGCCCGGTCTTTACCTATGGCGCCGTTCATCTGGAAGGCGATGCTGCATCCTACAACGCCGCCGATTACGGCCTTGTCCCCGGCAATACAGCTGGTTCAGCCGATATTTTGAGCGCATCGTCCAAAATTCTGAACCAACTGCGGGCCGAAGGGCGCCCGCTTGCCAAACTGACTGACCGGCAGGTTGTTGCAGACCATCACGCCAATACGGTGGACGTAACAATTGCGGCCATTGGCGGGCCCGTCGCCCCGGTGGGTGCGATTACGGTTGAAGGCGCTGAGTCTGTCAATTCAGACTTCCTGACGACCTGGTCCCACCTTGATCCCGGTAAACAATATGACCCGCGAGACGTGAAACGCGCGGCCAAACGGTTGCGTGAATTGTCGATCATCTCCTCGGTCAGCATCGAGACCGGCGACAAGCTGGATCCCTATGGTGCAGTGCCGATGAAAATAACCGTCAGCGAAGCCAAGCCGCGCTATTTCGGCTTTGGCGCACAGGTCTCAACCACCGACGGGCTGGGCCTTGAGGGCTATTGGGGACACAGAAACCTGTTTGGCAACGCAGAAACGCTGCGCTTAAGCGGTTCCATCAGCCGTATTGGCCGCACAAGGGATCTTTCCAAGCTTGATTACAAGACCTCGCTGGTCTTCTCCAAGCCTGGCGCTTTTGGGCCAGCGTCAAAATTCAACGCAAGCCTGACGGCGGCTGCGACCAACAATACGAGCTATGCCGAGCGCGCGCTGGATGGCGAAGCATCGGCCAGTTTTGAGCTGAACCAGCGCGATACGCTGACCGGCGGCCTGAATTTCGGCGTAAGCCAGAGCGCTGATGCCTATGGCAAAAACAATCACCTGACTGTTGGTGTTCCGCTGAAATGGAGCCGGGATGCAAGGGACAGCGAATTAAACCCGACAGTGGGCTATCGCCTCTCGGCCAAGGTGGAACCCGGCTACGAGATGACCTCGAAAACATTCTTCACCTCAATTGAGGGCAGTGTTTCGGGTTATCAGGAAATTGGCGGGGGAACTGTGCTCGCCGGACGGCTGGGTGCGGGCAGCCTGTTGGGCGTTGCCAATCTGGGCGATATTCCGGCAAGCCGCCGCTTCTATCTGGGTGGCAGCGGCAGCGTCCGCGGCTACGGTTTTGAGGAAATTTCACCGCGCAATGCGGCCAATCAGTCGCTTGGCGGCCGCTCCTACGTTTCGGCAACGGTTGAGGCCCGCGTGAAAATCAACGATACTTTTGGCGTTGTGCCCTTCCTCGATGTGGGCTCGGTCAATAGCGCTTCAACGCCAAATTTCTCCGATATACGTGCAGGCGCTGGCGTCGGCATCCGCTACGCCACACCTTTCGGCCCTATTCGCCTGGATGTTGCCGTGCCTTTGAAACGCTATCCCGGCGGCAGCCGCTTCGGCATTTATGCTGGTCTCGGCCAGGCGTTTTAACGCTGGTATTGACGACCTATTTTCCGCACAATCATCGCTATAGTCGAATCGTTTGAGCGATTTGAAACCGAAACAACGCGCGGGAATTGAAAAGCAGGCTATGAAAGCAATCAAAACCACTTTGACAGCAACACTTGTGCTGCTTGTGATTCTGGTCGCCGTGCTTGCTTTTTTTGGCTTCACGCAGGCGGGGACACGGCTGGCGCTGAATGTTGCTTTACCGCTGATACGCTCTGACAATCTCAATATCGAGATTGATGCGCCAGGCGCTCTCTTGAGCGAAAACCTTTCTATTGGTCGAATTGCGATTGCCGATGTAAACGGCACATGGCTCGAAATCAACGATCTGCACGCCATCTGGTCACCTGCAACTCTGCTGAGAGGTACGGTGGAGACTTCCAGCCTGACTGCAAAGACAATCAAACTGACGCGCCTTCCCAAGAGTGGCAATTCTGACAGCGAGTCCTCCGGCCTTCTCATTGGACTTGATATCAACGGGATATCACTGCCCGAAATCGCGCTGGATACGGATTTTACCGGCAAGGAAGAGCAACTTGCGCTGAAGGGCAGGCTTGGGTTGAACAGGAACCGGGCTTTTGCAGATTTGACCCTGACGGACCGCAACCGTGGAAATGCGCAGATCGACGCAAAGCTCGATTATGACGTTGCGGCCAATCAACTGGCGCTGGACACATCCGCGATTGAAGCCAATGGCGGCTTTGTGTCCTCGCTGCTTCAATTGCCCGGTAACCCGGCGCTTTTTCTGAATGTGGCCGGCAAGGGGCCGCTTGATAACTGGAAGGCTGAGGCCAGCGGCTCGCTGGAAGGTGTTGAAGTGGTGCGGTTCAATGCCACCTATGCCACGCCACAATCCGGCGAAACGCTGGTTTCGTTGAGTGGCGGTGGTGCTCTGGATGCATTGCTGCCGCCTGCCTTGGAACCCTTGTTTGCGGGCAGCACACAAATCGACATTTCCGCCCGGATGGAAGAGGATGGCACAATTGCCGTACAAAAGGGTGACGTGGAGACCGGCGCAGTAAAAGCAGTGGTTTCCGGCACATTTTCACCTGAAGGGCAGAATGATCTCAAGGCCGATATCAGTGCCGTCAAAGGTGTTGCAGATTTCAATTTCCTGACCGAAACGGGCGGGTGGCGAGCGTATCTGGAAAAAGCCAGTATTACGGTTTCCGGGCCTGCCGAGCAGTCCGATATTTCCATTGCCGCGCAATTGCAGCGGCTCGATATCCTTGATGGTGCGGTTGAAGGAATTGTGCTTTCCGCCACATCCCGTGGCTTTGATCTGAAAAACCGGCATGGTGCGATCACGACATCCTTGTCAGCCGGTGCCAGCCGATTTTCAAACGAAAATCTGGATCGTTTGATCCAGGCCCCGCTGGCACTGAATACAGTGTTGACAGTGGATGGTGATCTGATCAACACGGAGGAAATCAGCCTGCAAAGTGCCAGCGTCGGCGGCACGGCATCCGGCGGCTATGACCTGGCTGGCAAGGAAGGTAGCGCCAATTTCAAACTCTTTGCAGCGCCCTTAGTTCTGCCGCCCGCCATTGCCGCAAACCTGACGGAAACAACGCGCATTGAAGGTCGCCTGAATATTGCCAATGGCGGCATCGAACTTCCAGAGATCAGCATTGGTTCGCAACTGATGACGGCACAGGGCAGCGTGAGTCTTGAGGGTGACAATGTAGCTGCGTCGCTCTCCGGCAATCTGCCGGACCTCGCTATCTGGCGCGACGATCTTCAAGGTGCAGGCGAATTTTCCGCCAAGATTGACGGCACACTGGCAAAACCTGAATTTTCCGCAGACCTTTCAATTGACGAAGCCAGCGTTTCCGGGCTTGATCTGCGTGACTTTTCCTCCACAATTTCCGGTGCAATTGCTGAAACCGGTGCGGCGGCAGCGCTGCGTGTTGAAGGCAGTTTGAACGAGCAGACGATACGCGCGACCGCCAATCTGCAACAGGGAGAAACCGGCGGCTACAAAATTCCTGACATTCAGGTGGATATCGGCAAGAACCAGATCACTGGCACCATCAATATTTCCAAGCAGATGGCACCAGACGGGCAATTCCGCTTTGACCTTCCAGACCTTGCACTGCTGAGCGCGCTTGCCGGGCAAACAATTTCCGGCGACCTGACAGGCACGGCCTCCATTGCAGACGTGGAGGGACAACTGACGGCGAAAGTGGATGCTGAAGGTGGGTCAATTGCCGCAAGTGGTGCGGTTGTTGAAGCGCCTGGAATCCACATAACAACTGAAGGCGCTCTGATCTCCGGCACGGTTGAAACGGCTGCGATTATCGCTGGCGACAACCGGATTGAGAAACCAAAACTGACCTTTGACCGCGACGGCGACAACGTGCGGTTTGCCTTTGACAGCCGTTATGATGGCGCACCGGCGGAAGCCGAAGGGCGCATCCGCACCGGCGCGGAGACAGCCATATGGCTCGACAAGCTGACCGCCAAGCCGCGCGGCATTGCCATAGCGCTGAAAAAACCTGCTGTTGTGACGCTCGCAAATGGCGGAGCCAACATTGAAGAGGCTGCATTTTCGATTGGCGGGGGATCGCTGACACTTGGTGGTGCGGCGGGCGATACGCTTGCCCTGCGCGCGGATTTAAGCGCGATTCCTGCGTCGCTGATCAATACCTTTGCCAGCGACCTAGGGGCTGCGGGAAGCATTTCCGGCACGGTGCAGGTATCGGGCCCTGCAGGCGAGCCTTTGGTAAACTACGCACTGCGGCTGGAAAACGGTAGCGTAACAGCCATGCGCTCGCTCGGCACGGGCAGCATCTCGGTTTCCGCCAATGGTCGTTACCAGCAAAACAGTGTTTCGCTTGACCTTTCAGCACGCGGAGCGGCAGGACTGGCCATTGATGGTGGCGGCAATATCAATCTGGCAAACCGCACCTTGTCATTGCGCTTCTCCGGCCCTGTTCCGGCAAGCCTCCTGAATGGTGCAACGGCGCGGCAGGGCATGTCATTTTCGGGCAACGCCAATAGCGATATCAGCGTGGCAGGCAGCCTGGCATCCCCGCAAATCGGCGGACTTGTGAGGCTCGACAATGTTGGCGTGGACCTCGTGCGGCAAAATATAGCCATCCGCAGCATAACTGGCGAAGTGAGGCTGGAGGGCGATACGGCACGACTGGTTGATATCCAGGGGAGGTTTACCAATGGCGGCGCCTACACGGCATCTGGCACGATTGGCACGAGTGGCGCATTTCCGGCCAACCTGACAATCAACCTTAACGGCGTGAACTACACCGATGGCGCGCTGGTGGCAGCCGAACTTGGAGGTTCCGTCAACATCACCGGCAACCTTGTCAATAACCCATCCATTGCCGGCACGATCAATATCGCTGCGGCCAATATCACAATCCCGGAAACCCTTCCCGCATCCATTGCCGAGATCAATCTGCAGCATAAAAATGCCTCTGCTGCCGTTGCCAAACAATATTCGGAAATTGCGCCCGATAATTCCGGCGACGGCAATGAGGCGGAAGCCAATCTGTCGCTGACGATCAACGCGCCAAGGCGGATTTTCGTGCGCGGGCGCGGTATGGATGCTGAACTTGGAGGCCAGGTGCGCATCAATGGCACAACCGCCAACCCGATCGTTTCCGGGGGCTTTGAGCTGATCCGCGGGCGGCTGAGTGTCCTC
>JBNKQT010000189.1:0-6069 GCA_050297115.1 Ensifer sp.
CGCACCAATGCACGTCCAAGCGAACTGGCGACCGAGCGTGCGGCAGACTTCATTGCCGCCTCCAGCACTGTTTGGCGGTTTGACCTGCGGGTGGTTCGGCGGCGTGGCGCACGGCGATCATCATCATCGTCGTCGTCATCGTCCCCAAAACCGGGCAGGGTCCACCGGTTTTCCTTTTCTTCTTCTTCCAACGCTCGCTTTTCTTCGGCCTTTTGGCGCTCTTCCAACTCTTTGGCTCGCTGGTTGAGAATTTCGTAGGCGGATTTGCGATCAACATCTTCGTCATAAATTCCGGCAACCGGGCTCAGTGAGAGCTGTTGTGCCCGCTCGCTATCGGTTAGCGGGCCAAGACGGGAAGAGGGCGGGCGAATGAGCGTGCGCTCAACAATGGAGGGGATGCCTTTGCCTTCCAGTGTAGAGACCAGGGCTTCGCCGGTGCCCAAATTGGTAATCGTATCGGCAGCGCTGAAAGCTGGGTTGGGACGGAATGTGTCAGCCGCAGTGCGGACGGCCCTTTGCTCTTTTGGTGTATAGGCACGCAGCGCATGTTGCACCCGGTTGCCAAGCTGCGAAAGCACGGTTTCCGGCACGTCCATCGGGTTCTGCGTCACGAAAAACACACCGACGCCCTTGGAGCGGATCAGGCGGACAACCTGTTCCACACGCTCCACCAGAACCTTCGGCGCATCGTTGAACAGCAGGTGCGCTTCATCGAAGAAGAAAACCAGGCGCGGCTTATCCGGATTACCAACCTCGGGCAGTTCCTCAAATAGTTCGGAGAGCAGCCAAAGCAGGAAAGTTGCGTATAGGCGCGGGTTCATCATCAGCTTGTCGGCGGACAGAACGGAGATGGCGCCACGTCCGTCATTGGTGGTGCGCATCAAATCGCTGATCTTCAGTGCAGGTTCGCCGAAGAATTGCTCAGCCCCCTGGCTTTCCAGCACCAGGAGATCGCGCTGGATGGCGCCGAGAGAGGATTTGGAAATGTTTCCAAACTGTCTGGAAAGCTCACTGGCATTCTCGCCCATGTAGCTCAGGAGTGCGCGCAGGTCTTTCAGGTCCAGAAGCGGCAGACCGCCTTCGTCTGCAATTTTGAAGGCGATATTGATCACACCTTCCTGGGCGTCGGTGGCGTCCATCAAACGCGAAAGCAGCAGCGGGCCCATCTCGGTGATGGTCGTGCGCACCCTGTGGCCTTTTTCACCGAACAGATCCCAGAAAATGACCGGGAATTCCTGAAATTCATATTCGTCAAAGCCAATCATATTGGCGCGCTTTTCCAAAAAGTCCTTGAACTCGCCCATGGCTGCGATGCCGGAAAGGTCGCCTTTCACATCCGCGCAAAACACAGGAACTCCGGCATTGGAGAAGCTTTCAGCCAGAATTTGCAGGCTTACTGTTTTGCCCGTTCCTGTCGCACCGGTAATCAAGCCATGGCGATTGCCAAATTTGAGCTCGAGGTATTCAGGCTTGTTGATCGAATCATCCGGATTTCGGCTGGTTCCCAGATAGAGTTTTCCGTCAGTCAGCATATTCATCGAACCCACCCTCAAGCTTTATCATCGCGCCTTCACGACTTCATTGAATCGTCTTCACTTTCTTATAAAGTTGGTTGCGATGGGCGGCAACTCGGCTTTGGGCGTTTGAGAATGTTGCGGAGTGCTCAGAAATGCCACTTGAGTTTGCTGTTTACTTGAATTACGTTGACGTACACGTCAATTTTACCGGGAGAGAACCCTATGAATGAAATGGTTTCCAAAATTGCTGATTCCGTCGGCATTGATGCAGATCTGGCCGAAAAGGCTGTCGGCATGATGCTTGCCTTCTTGCAGAAGGAAGGGGATGAAAGTGCAGTTTCCTCCATGATTTCCGCAATTCCAGGTGCCGAGGAGCTGATCGCCCAAAATTCTGGCGGCGGTGGCGGCCTTTTGGGTGGCCTTATGGGCGGTGGCGTCATGGGTCTTGGTCAGCAGCTGATGGGTGCGGGCCTCGGCATGGGCGAGATCACCAGTCTCGCCAAGGAAACCATTGCTATTGCCAAGGAATATGCCGGCGACGAGGTTGTCGACCAGGTGGTTGCTTCCGTTCCGGGGCTTAGCCAGTTCGTTTGATCGTAATTTTCGATTTTTCTCGTCAGGCCCGCCCCACAGGCGGGCCTATTTTTTGACCGCAACAACAAATAGGCGTGGAAACCTCAGCAGCACGCTGCCGTCCTCCAATGGCGGATAGGCTGCTCTGACTTTTGCAGTGTAGTCGGCGATGAATGAGGGGCGATCGTCCTCTTCCAGCCGATCCAGCCATGGGCGCAATCCCGTACCGTTGACCCATTCAACAATCGCTTCCGCGTTGGCCAGGCGGTGATAATAGACGGTATGCCAGATATTGATTGAATCACCATGTGGTGACAGCTCGTTTACAAAGGTTTCGGCGTTCGGCAATTCCGCGCGTTTTGCAGTATGCTCTACAAACCGCTCGGCCCACGGCCCACCCAGCGCAGCCTCTTCCATAAGCCTATGGCTTGGCTCTGCCAGATTGTCTGGCATTTGAATGGCGAGGACACCGCCCGGTTTCAAGCTCTCCATCAGGCCGACGAGTACACGTAGCTGATCGGGTACCCATTGAAAAACAGCATTTGAAAACAGTAGATCTGCCGGCTCTTCCGGTCGCCAGCTTGCCAGATCGGCCTTGAAGAAGGGGATGTGCGGCAAGCGCTTTTGTGCTGTCACCAGCATGTTTTCATCCAGATCCATGCCGGAAATCTGTGCGCCGGGAAAACGTTGGTCCAACAGTTCTGTAGAATTACCAGGTCCGCAACCAAGGTCGAAAATCGTTTCGGCCTCGTGCAGCGGCACGTGGCTAAGCAGATCGCGCGCAGGGCGCGTTCTCTGATCTTCAAAGCGCAAATACTGGCTTGCTGACCACTCCATGACTGCCTCCCGAATTGGGGCAGTCTATTCCAGTGTGTTCAATGTCGGCAAGATGAGGGATGGCGTAAGGTCAGTATATTCATCCGGCAGGCCGTTGCGATTGATCCAAACGGTGCGGAAACCGAACTTTGTCGCACCTGCAATGTCCCAACGGTTGGACGACTGGAAAGATACAGCATTCGGGTAAAGTCGATAGCAGGTCGTTACCAGATCATAGACTTCCGGTGCCGTCTTGAAGGTCTTGAGGTCATCGACGGAGAAGACATCATCGATGATGTGTTCAAGCGCTGCATTTTTCACCGCTGATTGCAGCATGGCTGGGGAGCCATTGGACAAAATCGCAATCTTTGCGCCTCCAGCTTTCAGGGTTTTCAAAACCATCGGCACTTCGGGGTAGCAGTCAAGCTTCCAGTAGCTTTCCAGAAGCTGCGCTCTGAGGGCCGGGTCCACGTCGGAAAATTTCTGGAAAGCGTAATCCAGTGCCTGTTCGGTTAGCGCCCAGAAATCCTGGTAGGCTCCCATCAAGGCGCGCGTCCATGAATACTCCAGCTGCTTTGCCCGCCACAAATCAGAAAATGCCTGCCCTTGCGGGCCAACAAGCCCGGCATGTCGTCTCACAGCCGCGTGGACGTCAAAAAGCGTGCCGTAAGCATCGAATACATAAGCTGCATAAGCCATAGTTTCAGAACCCGTCTGTTCGGCACTTCTGTTGTGCCTTTTTGGATTTTTGTGCGGCGCACAATGAGCCAGTAACGTTTCTGGGTCAATAATCTATTCATACTACCGCGCGATATCTTTGGCGCTGGTTAATTCTGACCGCAATTCTTGAATTTCAGATGCGGGCCTTGACCCCTTGCAGGAGGCGGGTATTCACTTCTGTCGCTCAATGGAGGTTCGAAAGCATGACGCAGCCCAAAACATGGAACTACATCGATGGTGAATGGCTTGAGGGCAATCCGCCAGTGATCGGGCCTTCCAGCCATGCGATCTGGCTTGGTTCCTGTGTATTTGATGGTGCGCGCTGGTTTGATGGCATTACCCCGGATCTTGATTTGCATTGCGCACGCGTCAACCGCTCCGCAGAAGCCCTTGGCCTGAAGCCAACCAAAACGGCTGAGGAAATCGTTGCACTTGCGCTTGAAGGTATCAAGAAATTCGATAATCCCAGTGCTATCTACATCAAACCCATGTACTGGGGCGAAACGGGCCTTGCAGGGCTTGTTCCGGTTGATGGTGACTCAACGCGATTTGCGCTGGTGCTTTTTGAAGCGGCCATGCCGCCAGCCGATGCGCCGGGTGTGAAACTCACAGTTTCACCATTCCGCCGTCCCACAATTGAATGTATGCCAACCGATGCAAAGGCTGCCTGCCTCTACCCCAATAACAGCCGCATGATCCTTGAGGCGCGCTCACGCGGCTTCACCAATGCGCTGGTGCGCGACATGCTGGGCAATGTGGCTGAGACGGGCTCCACAAACATTTTCATGGTCAAGGGTGGCGTCGCCTTCACACCGGCACCCAACCAGACTTTTCTGTCCGGCATCACGCGCAACCGTGTCGTCGGGCTGTTGCGCGCCGATGGCGTAGAGGTCCGCGAAATCACGCTCACCGTGCAGGACTTCATGGAAGCCGATGAGGTCTTCATGACCGGCAATTATTCCAAGGTCCAGTGGGTGTCACAGCTCGATGACCGTGAATTTGAAAAGGGCCCGGTCACAAAACGGGCCTACGAGCTTTATATGGATTGGGCTTACGGGCGGACATAGGTGGCTCTGCTCATTGGTTTGATTTGGAAAAATTCGCTGATAGCCCGTTGTCAGTATGCAACCGGGAACTTATGTTCAACGCATGAATTGTACCCATCACGAGGATAAACAAAGGAGAGAACAAAATGGCTTTCGAACTTCCGGCACTTCCCTATGACTATGATGCGCTTGCGCCTTATATGTCGCGCGAAACGCTCGAATTCCACCACGACAAACACCACAATGCTTATGTGACGGTCGGCAACAAGCTGGCAGAAGAAGCTGGCATGAGCGATCTTTCTCTGGAAGAGGTCGTCAAGAAGTCTCACGGCACCAATGCCGGTCTCTTTAACAACGCGGCTCAGCATTATAACCACCTGCATTTCTGGAACTGGATGAAGAAAGACGGCGGCGGCACATCGCTTCCGGGCAAACTCCAGTCTGCCATTGATTCCGACCTCGGTGGTTACGACAAGTTCAAGGCTGATTTCATCAATGCCGGCATGACGCAGTTTGGCTCCGGCTGGGCCTGGATTGCCATGAAGGACGGCAAGCTGGAAATCATGAAGACGCCAAACGGCGAGAACCCGCTCATTCACGGTGCGACACCAATTCTTGGTGTCGATGTGTGGGAGCACTCCTACTACATCGACTACCGCAACCTGCGTCCGAAATATCTCGAAGCCTTTGTCGATAGCCTGATCAACTGGGATTACGTGCTCGAGCTTTACGAAGCCGCTTCCTGATTTTGATCGAATAAAAGTTTTGGACGCGCGGTCACATGGTGGCCGCGCGTTTTTATGATTCACAAATAGCGAATGGATTGTCTTTCAAGCGAAGACGATGAGGTGTTTTTGTTTAAGTTGCTGTTTTTGCTGTATTAAATCCAATCTTTCGGCTTGTCTTCACCAAAATGTTATTTCATTTGTTGGTAGCAATCAGTAGCGTAAATTCGCGTTGATTTGGTTTTCAAAACTTGGAGAGACTTTATGAAAACGAAGATTTTGGTCGCAGCGGCGGCTCTTCTTGCCTTCACCTCGACGGCCTTTGCAAATGACACCGCAGAGATGCGTGAAAAGCTTATGAAACAAGCTGGTGGTGGTCTGGGCACGATCGGTGCGATGGCCAAGGGCCAGAAGGATTTTGATCAGGCTGCGGTCAAAGCTGCGCTTGAAGCTATTGCTGATACGGCTCACAAATTTCCCGACTATTTTGGCGAGGGTACAGAAAACCTCGGTGATGAAGCCAGCCCAGCCATTTGGGAAAACATGGATGATTTCAAGGCTCGTTCTGCCAAGCTTGCCGCCGATGCGGAGGCCCAGCTGGCACAGCTGCCGACAGAAGCTTCCGGTCTTGGTGCTGTAATGGGTGCAATTGGCCCCAATTGCGGCGGCTGT
>JBNKQT010000190.1:0-5593 GCA_050297115.1 Ensifer sp.
AAACATTTATATTCCTCCCTTGAAAGCGGGCGTTATCGCTCCGCAAAAAAAACCTTCACCACAGCGTCAGGCAGACGATGACTTGCGATCCTCTCCATACGCAAGTGGTTTATTGCAACGTAGCACTGTTTTTTCTTGCTAAAAAGCTCTGCCGAAAAAAAATTGCTATAGCATATAACTTTATTGAAACGGTGTCGCGGTTTTGATGCGAAAATGCGCATATGTTGGCGAATGAGGGCTGAAAACTGCGTTGTGCCGCTATTTTCTCAAGCTTTGCTGCGCTTGATGGCTTCGTCAATCAGCAGGTTTGCGAGCGTCATTCGCATGTTGGCTTGCTCGCGCCATGCCAACGGGATTCGGTCGGGGTGGTTGAGTCTGGCGAAGTGGCGGCGGCGGTTCATGAGAGTGGCAATGGTGTCTGAGTTTTGAATGCCCAGGTCTTCGGCGACCTCTTCTGGCGAGAGGCGTGCAAAAGGCGCGGGGTCGAAGGTGTCGGCAGTTGCGACTGGTGCGTCATCGTGGTCGGCCTCAAAGGCGAAATACAGGCGTTGCAGGGCATCGTGCGCCGAAGTCTCCGGCTTGCTGTTTTGTGTTGCTGCGATGAAGCTTGAGTTGAAGCCCTTTATGCTGCGTGGCGGGTCGTTTTCCGAGGCGAGGTCGGCGTTGTCTTCGGCCTCCTCTTTCAACCGTGCCAAAACGGCATCAAAAATGCTTTGTCCAAGGATCATTTCAGCTGCAGGCCCAGGTTTTATAAGACTGTGCGCAAACAAGCATGTTTGCATGTCTTGAAACTTACGTCGGTATATTCATTGAAATGTCATAATTGTGTACTATATAATCAGCATACGACGCGTTGAAGCCACGGATGTACTGGTACGATGAAGTCGTTAGAAGGAAGGTCAGGCATGTGGTGCTTGGCCTTTTTTTGTGTCTGAAATTCTCTTTTTCAATTTAGGGTGACGATGCCCATTGTGGCCAGAATGTTCTCATGCTGGTCACGACTGACGATGACGCGGTGGTGGGAAGCCATGTCGGCAAAGTCGATTTCGTCAAAAGTTGCATGGGCAAGGCTGGCGCCATCGAGGATGCTTTGGTGAAAATCAGCGTTGTTGAGGGCAGAGCCGCGCAGGCTGGCGTTGGAGAGGTTGCAGCCTGAGAAGTTGACCTCGCGCAGGTCAGAACTCTCAAGTCGACTTTCGCTCAGATCAGCGCCTGAAAAACTGGCGTATTGCAGCTTGCATTTGTCTACCTGCATTCCGCCGGGCATCGTCTGGGAGGCGATCTTTCGGTGGACGTCGAGATCGAATGTTGTTCCCTGGGCCGCGCATTCTTCCAGCTCGATTTTGTAGGCTTCACAGCCGATGAACTGGTTGAGCGAGAGGTTGGAACGCTGGAATACGGCTTTTGAAAGATTGCAGTAACGCCACTGGGTGCCGGTCTCGTCTTCGCAGAAATGGCAATCCTCGAAAACGGTCTCTCTCATTGAACAGTTTTCGAAGCGACAGTTGTAGAATTTGCACGCCTGCAGGGTGGCGTAGTCGAAACTGCAGCTGGAAAAGCGGCAATTGTTGAATTGGGCAAATTGAATGAGAGCGTCTTCAAGGCTTTCATTGTCGAAAGTCAGGCCGTCAACGGGGGCGGCATTGGTTGCCAGTGTTGTCAGGCTTTCGGTGGACATTGGGCCTCCGCGACCAAATCAACTCTGGCTTTGACTTTGACTCTGGCTATGTTGCTCGACGGTGATTGACACTTTCATATGCTCATCGCTAATGCCGGTGACCATGCCCGATATCGGACATGCATCCCTGTAATCCAAACCACTGGCGATGCGCACATAGTGCTCATTGGGGCAGATATCGTTGGCGGCATCAAACCCCACCCAGCCAAGGCCATCGACATGGGCTTCAGCCCAGGCATGGCTGGCTGCCTGTTCCTTCTGCTCCGGCATCATGAGGTAACCTGATATGTAGCGGGCGGGGAAGCCCATCAGGCGCGCTGCAGAGATAAAGATATGCGCATGGTCCTGGCAGACGCCGCTTTTTTGTTCCAATGCCTGTTCAGCAGTGGTTGCCGCGTGGGTGGTGCCGGGCTCGTAGGCTACCCGTTGGTGGATCGCGGCCATTAGGGCGTGAAGTCGTTCAAGACCTTCGCCGGGCTCGATGGAACGGACAAGTTCGCGTGTCAGCTTGCCCGGTTTGGTGAGCGCTGTTTCACGGGCAAACAACCAAAGCGGTGCGTAGGACTTGTGCTGGCCAAAGACACCGCTGCCATCAAGTGTTTCCACTTCGCCGCTGGCGTGAATGCGAATTGTGTGCTGCTCGCCATCGGTGGAAACAAGTTCCGTGCGGTTGCCATATTGGTCGTTGTAGAAAACTTCCGGCACAGCGCCTTCAACTGCGGTCTCCCAGTTGATCACCTTTTGGGTCGGTCCGCTTTCCGGCGTCAGGCGCAGGCGCTGGAGCGAGTGCTGCACCGGCTCGCTATAGACATATTCCGTCGTGTGGCTGATCTTCAGTCGCATTGTTCAAACAGTCCAGTCGCAGTTGATTAGTAAAACCGGTAGCCTTCGGAAATGTCTATTCCGAGCTGGTTATTCTGGCGAATGAATTCTTCGATAAATTCATGCAGTCCGTGGTCCATGATGTCTTCAATAGAGCCTTTTTGAAGCGATTTCAGCGTTTCCGCCGCTGTATTGTGAGCCGCCATTTTCTGCCCATATTGCTTGGCGAGATAACCCAGGTTTGAGCAGATTTTCTCATAGCAGTAGTGCAGTGAGCGCGGCATCTGGCTGTTCAGAATAAGGAAGTCGGCAATGTTGGAGGCCGAGACTTCGGCATCATAAGCCCAGCCAAAGGCGCGATAGGCTGAAACCGAGCGCAGAATGGACTCCCACTGAACATTGTCGAGTGATGAGCCGACATAGGAAACGGACGGCAGGAGCACGTAATATTTCACATCAAGAATACGGGCTGTATTGTCTGCACGTTCGATGAAGGTGCCCATGCGTGAGAAATTATAACCTTCGTTGCGTAGTGTCGTGCCATGAAACGCTCCGCGTACAAGTCCGGCGCCGCGTTTGATGCTGTTAATCACGGCGGGCAGGTCTTGCTGGCGTACCTTGCGGGCCAGCACCTGCTTCATATCGATCCAGAATTCGTTCATGGCCTCCCAGCTTTCGCGGGTTAGCGCGGTGCGCACCATGCGGCCGTTGTTTCTGGCAGAGTCGATACATCCCATCACACTTGATGGATTGTTTTTGCTACGGAGCAGGAAATCTACGGTTTCGGGGCCGGTGATTTCCTCGTGGGATTCATCGTAGGTTTTGCGCATGCCGGCACTTTGCAGCACGCTGTCCCAGTCGCCCTGTTCTCCGGCGGAGTGGGTGAGCGACATCCTCAGGCCCGCGTCAATCAGGCGGGCAATATTTTCGGCCCGCTCGATGTAGCGGAACATCCAGTAGAGGCCGTTTGCAGTTCTTCCAAGCATATTCGTCCCCTTAATCTTCCAGTACCCAGGTATCCTTCGTGCCGCCGCCTTGAGAGGAGTTGACGACGAGGGAGCCCTCTTTCAGCGCGACACGGGTCAGACCGCCGGGGATGATTTCGATTTTCTTGGAGACAAGGACGAAGGGACGCAAATCCACGTGACGCGGAGCAACCCCGTTTTTCACCAGAATTGGCACCGTGGAAAGCGAAAGCGTGGGCTGGGCGATGTAGTTACCCGGCTTTGCTGATAGCTTGGCCGCAAATTCTGCACGCTCCTTTTTGGTGGAAGTGGGGCCAACCAGCATGCCGTAGCCGCCCGAGCCGTGGACTTCCTTTACAACCAGTTCTTCCAAATGTTCCAGCACATATTTCAGGCTGTCTTCTTCTGAACACCGCCAGGTTGGCACATTTTCCAACATGGCTTTGCGACCGGTATAGAATTCGACGATTTCCGGCATGTAGGAGTAGATTGCCTTGTCATCAGCAATGCCGGTGCCGGGTGCATTGGCGATGGTGACATTGCCAGCGCGATACACGTCCATAATGCCGGGCACACCAAGGGCTGAATCCGGACGGAAGGTGAGGGGGTCGAGGAAGTCGTCATCGACACGGCGATAGATCACATCCAGCGTTTTATAGCCGAGCGTGGTGCGCATGCACACTTTGCCATCAATTACGCGAAGGTCTGAGCCTTCCACAAGCTCCACGCCCATCTGGTCGGCGAGGAAGGCGTGTTCATAATAAGCCGAGTTGTAAATACCAGGTGTGAGAACGGCTACACGCGGGCGACCCTTGCAGCCGGGAGGTGCCAGAGATTCCAGGCTTTGGCGCAGTTTCTTGGGGTAGTTCTCAACGGAGAGAACCTTGTTTTGCTGAAACAGCTCAGGAAACATCTGCATCATGGTTTCCCGGTTTTCCAGCATGTAGGAAACGCCGGACGGTGTGCGGGCATTGTCTTCCAGCACGTAAAACTGGTCTTCGCCGGTGCGTACGATATCTGTGCCGACAATGTGGGTATAGACCCCACCAGGCGGACGCATTCCGATCATTTCAGGCAGGAAGGCATCATTTTTTTCGATAAGCTGACGCGGAATACGGCCTGCCTTGATGATTTCCTGCTTGTGATAGATATCGTCCAGAAATGCGTTGAGGGCGACGACACGCTGCTCAATGCCCTGCGCCAGTTTTCGCCATTCCTTGGCGGCAATGATCCGGGGGATCAAATCGAAGGGGATCAGTTTTTCTGACGAATCTTCGTGCCCATAGACGGCGAAGGTAATGCCGGTCTTGCGGAAAATATTCTCCGCATCTCTGGATTTGATTAAAAGCTCTGCGGGTTCCTGGTCCGAATACCAGTCGAAGTAATTTTTATATGGTTCCCTGGGATTGTCCCCCGCATTCAACATTTCATCGAATGTCAATACCATGTTCCCTCTGGTTTTTCTTCATTTGAATACAACACGGAGGGAAATGCAAGAAGCGTGCACAATTTGAGGTAAGTGGCGGGTATTTCCTTCAGGGGATTGTTTTTATTGTGTTTTTGATTTTGATCTTTGGTTCGATTTTGAATCTTGGTGAAAATTCAGTCGCTTGTTCGGATCAACTGTAAGTGGGAAGTTTGGAGTTGATTAAAAAATAGGCAATTGTCGGAATGTCTGAGGAATGGAATTGCCAGCCGCTGGAAAGGCGGCTGGCGAAGCTATTTTAGTTTGTGCCGGATTGGCGCTGTTGGCCGGGCCTTGAGGACCGGCGACGGTTTGGCTTCTGGCTGCCATTGCGGTTGGCTTGGTTCTTATTGTTCGGGCGCCCGGGGCGGTGATGCCCGTCGCCGCGGTTGGCTGCATCCGCTTTTGCACCACCATTGTTTCCACCGCGGCGACGCTTGCGGGCAGGCTGCGGCTTCTTGGGCGGGTTCTCGTTTGCCGGTGGTTCACCGCTTGAAACGGTCAGGGCCACTCCAGTGAGGCGCTCGATGTCACGCAGCAGCTTGATGTCGTCAGGCGCGCAAAAGGCAATGGCAATGCCTTCGCGACCGGCGCGTGCTGTGCGGCCAATACGGTGCACATAAGCATCCGGCACGGTTGGAAGGTCGTAGTTGTAGACGTGGC
>JBNKQT010000191.1:0-4989 GCA_050297115.1 Ensifer sp.
TCAAGATCAACCCGCTGGCTGATTGGGACATTGACCAGATCTGGGCGCATGTGAAAGCGGAAGATATTCCCTACAACGCCATGCATGACCGTGGGTTCCCCTCCATTGGCTGCGAACCCTGCACGCGGGCCATCAAACCCGGCGAGCCCGAGCGCGCTGGCCGCTGGTGGTGGGAGCAGGACGAAAAGCGCGAATGCGGCCTGCATGTGCCGGAGGCGGCAACAAGTTAACCAACTTCTCCCCGCGTTGCGGGGAGAAGGTGCCCTTTAGGGCGGATGAGGGGCCGCGCCGGACTTGCGACATAAGCAAAAGCTGCAAGTTCAACCAAGGCCCCTCACCCCAGCCCTCTCCCCGCAAAGCAGGGAGAGGGGGAAGAGATACGGAATTCAAGGGCGAACGCCCGAACAGGAAGAGACGATGCATATTTCAGAATTTGACCTGCACACGCAGGACACGCCAACAAAGCCGCCGCTTGACCCGCATCTGAAAGCGCTGGAAAACGAGGCGATCCATATTTTCCGTGAGGCTGCCGGTGAATTTGAGCGGCCTGTGATGCTTTATTCCATCGGCAAGGATTCCTCTGTGCTCCTGCACCTGGCGCGCAAGGCATTTTATCCCGGCCGCATCCCCTTCCCGCTGCTGCATGTGGACACGGGCTGGAAATTCCCGGACATGATCGATTTCCGTGACGAGATGGTTCGCCGTTTCGATCTCGATCTGGTAGCGCATACCAACCCGCGCGGTGCGGCTGAAAACATCACACCATTCTCGCATGGGTCCGCGCTTTACACTGACATTATGAAAACCGAAGCGCTGCGTCAGGCACTTGATGCTGGCAAATATGATGTGGCCTTTGGCGGTGCGCGCCGCGATGAGGAAGCGTCCCGCGCCAAAGAGCGCATCTATTCCTTCCGCACGCCCGACCACCGTTGGGATCCGCGCAACCAGCGCCCGGAACTGTGGAACACCTATAATGGCATGATCCGCAAGGGCGAAAGCGTGCGCGCCTTCCCGCTGTCCAACTGGACCGAGGTCGACATCTGGCGCTACATCCAAGCCGAAAACATTCCGCTGACACCACTTTATTACGCTCAAAAACGCAAATTCGTTGACCGCGACGGCATGCTGATCTGGGCCGAAGACCCGCGCTTTGAGGCCCTGCCCGGCGAGCAAATCCAGGAAGATTACATTCGTTTCCGCACACTCGGCTGCTGGCCGCTGACGGGTGCGATCAAGTCGCATGCCACCACGCTGGACGAGGTGATTTCCGAGCTTGAAATCGCCACCGTTTCCGAACGTCAGGGCCGCGCGATTGACAAGGACCAGGCCGGTTCGATGGAAAAGAAAAAACGTGAAGGGTATTTCTGATATGACTGCGACTGCTGAAACACTCGCTGCACCCGCAGCCGAACCCGCCACCACGTTTAAAGACACCCGCCCGCTGCGCCTCATCACCTGCGGCTCGGTGGACGATGGTAAATCGACGCTGATTGGCCGTCTGCTTTGGGACACCAAGGCGGTGAAGGAAGATCAGGCGGCAGCGCTGAACCGCGATTCCGCCGGTGGCAAGCAAAACGATCTGGGCCTCCCCGATTTCGCGCTTCTCCTCGACGGTCTTCAGGCCGAGCGCGAACAGGGCATCACCATTGATGTGGCCTATCGCTATTTCTCCACGGACAAACGCTCCTTCATCGTTGCCGACACACCCGGCCACGAGCAGTATACGCGCAACATGGCAACCGGCGCTTCGACCGCTGATCTCGCTGTGCTGCTAGTGGACGCGCGTGCGGGCATTCTGGAACAGACCCGTCGTCACGCTACCATCGCAACACTCATGGGCATTCGCCAATTCGTTCTCGCCGTCAACAAGTTTGACCTGACCGGCTACGACCGGGCGCGCTTCGAAGAGATTTCCGCCGAGTTCCGCGAAATTGCGCTATCTCTCGGCGTCAAGCAGATCACCGCAATCCCACTTTCTGCGCTCAAGGGCGAAAACGTGGTCTATGAAGGCAAGGCTTCCATGCCATGGTATGAAGGCCCGACGCTGGTTGAGGCTTTGGAGCTTGCTACGGTTCGTTCCGCGCAAACTGTCGGTTTCCGCCTGCCTGTGCAGCGCGTTTCGCGTCCCGGCGAAAGCTTCCGTGGTTATCAGGGTACCGTTGCCGGTGGCTCTGTAAAACCCGGCGATAGCGTCACCATTTTGCCGTCCGGCATGGTCGCAAACGTCAAGCAGATCGTGACGTTTGACCTCGTGCGTAACGCTGCTGTTGCAGGCGACGCGATCACGCTGGTGCTTGACCGTCAGGTGGATATTTCGCGTGGCGACATGATTGCTACCATCGATGCCCAGCCGCAGGTTGGCCTCACCTTTGATGCGCAGATCGTTGCCATGCAGCCTGACGGCATTCAGCCCGGCAAGCGCTACTGGCTGAAATCCGGCCCGCGCCGCCAGCGTGTGCAGATTACGCCCGTCAGCCAGCTCGACCTGAAAACCGGCAAGTGGGAAAACCACAAGGAAGCCTTCGCCATGAACGCGATTGGCAAAGTGGTTCTCACTTTCGACGAACAGGCGATTTTCGATCCTTACGAGCTGAACCGCCACACCGGTGCTTTCATCCTCATCGACCCCGACACCAATAACACCGTGGCCGGTGGCATGGTGAGCGGCAAGCGCGCTGGCCTCTCTGGCGTTCATGAGGGCGACGAGCGCGTCATCCTCTCCCTGCCCGCTGATCTGGCTGACCAGATTCTGGCAAGCGAAGCCTTCGCATCGCGCCGCGACGAGGTGGAAATCCGGCGCACCAATCCGGGCCGCGCGGCTGAGATTTTGGGCGAGTTGGACGATTGATTTACCCCTTCTCCCCGCCTGCGGGGAGATGGGCCCTGCCGCGTCTTGCCATGGCAAGCGCAAAGGAAATAAGGGCGGATGAGGGGCCTTCACTGAATCCGCCAATATCCTAAATGTGCCATGTTTGATGGATGCCCCTCACCCCAGCCCTCTCCCCGCAATGCAGGTAGAGGGGGCGAAAGCTGCTACTCTCCTCCACAAACACCCAAACACCAGTTGGATTTTACAACCAATGGTGCCAAACTCTGCTTTATTTCAAGCATATGAGTTGTTCATGACCTGGTCAGAAATCCTCACATTCACCTTTTTCGCATCTCTTCTCGTCATGTCGCCCGGCCCCAATGGGGTGCTGATTGCCAAGACGGTTCCCACCTCCGGGCGTAGTGCCGGTTTCGCCAATATCCTGGGCTTTCTCACCGCCTTCTATCTTCACGGCGCACTTTCGATATTGGGCATATCCATCATTCTCGTGAAATCGGCCGCTGCCTTCATGGTCGTGAAATATCTGGGCGCGGCCTATCTCTGCTGGATTGGCGTGAAGGCGATTTATGCGGCCTACAAGGGCATTGAAAGCAGCGCGACGGTGGCTCCGGCCAAGCGGCAGCGCACATTGCTCAAGGCATTTGGTGAGGGCTTTTTAACCAATGCGCTGAACCCCAAAACGCCGATGTTTTATCTCGCCGCATTCCCGCAATTCCTGTCTGCGGGCGAAACCTCGGTCGGGGCCGCATTTCTGCTTGTCACCGTGCATTGCATGATCAACGCCTCGTGGTTCAGCGCCATGGTGATGCTCTTTTCAAAACTCACAACAATGGCGCGCAACGGTCGCTTTCAGCGCTGGCTGAAAAGCGTGACCGGCGTTGTCTTCATCGGATTCGGCATCAAGCTAGCGAGCTACCGCGCCGCTGTCTGATTTCGATTTCAGCAACACGACTGCAAGGGTGTCCTAGAAAGCCTGCGGGATTACGCCCGATCGATTCGGCCAGCATTGCAGCCTCATGCCTGGCGCACCATCCAACACTGACAATTTAGGCTCCAGACCGTGGACAGAAAGGCTTTCCTGTATCAGGCGGTAGGCGTGTTCGGTCCAGACCAAATTTGCATAATTGGCAAACAAGAATACACAATGTAGCCCAGATGGTCGGCGGATTGCAGAACACGTTCGCAAAGGTCATGCGAGACACTGGCGGAACGGTTCAAAACCCGCGAGGCAGCCATCGTGCTGCCTCTAGCGTACTGTGCCACCTGAGCCAGTGTCACCCGGCCTGTCGATTTGCGTCTTGGCAATTCCGCCCCAAAAATTGATCAATCGTCGGATATCTCGCCTACTAGCCATCCCATCTGCAACAAACAAGAATTGAGGTGAATTTTTGCCTGAAGTCGACCTTAAGGCTTGATAAAGCGCAAACGCAGAGCATTGGTAAGCACAAACACTGAGGATAGCCCCATTGCAGCAGCTGCGAGGATTGGTGACAGCATGATCCCCAACAAGGGATAAAGTGCACCCGCGGCAACCGGCACAAGCACCACGTTGTAACCAAATGCCCAGAACAAATTTTGGCGAATATTGGTCATGGTGTGTCGACTCAATTTGAACGCAGTGGCGACCTTGTCCATTTCACCGGAAACCAGCACCACATCAGCACTTTCAATAGCAACATCCGTGCCGGAGCCAACAGCAATGCCCACATCGGCACTGGCAAGCGCTGGCGCATCATTGATGCCATCCCCCACAAACGCCAGCGCGCCGTATTCTTCGCGCAGCGCATTCAGCGCATCCACCTTGCCGCGTGGCAACACTTCGGCCACCACATGGTCAATGCCAAGCTCGTGAGCAATTGCGTTCGCGGTGTCCTTGTGGTCGCCGGTGATAATTGCAGTTTTCAAGTCCATGTCGTGGAGGGCTGCGATAGCCTCGCGCGCGCCGATTTTCACCGGGTCGGAGACGCCAAGGGCAGCAACCGCAACGCCATCGACGGCAGCATAGACAGGCGTGTACCCCTTGGCGGCGATCTCAGCACCAAAGGCCGCGAGCGCGCGCAGATCGATGTTTTCGTTTTCAAAAAGCCGATCTGCACCCACCAGCACTTTGCAACCTTCAATATCTGCCCGCACGCCCATGCCAGTCAGCGACTTGAATT
>JBNKQT010000192.1:0-8446 GCA_050297115.1 Ensifer sp.
CGACATGACCGGCAAGTCTGTCCGCTTGATCACCGAAGGTGAAAACACCGAAGTTGACAAGACGGTTATCGACAAGCTGGCCGAACCGCTGACCCACATGATCCGCAACGCTGTGGACCACGGTCTGGAAAGCCCCGAAAAACGCGCTGAACTGGGCAAAAACCCGGAAGGCTTGGTCAAGCTTTCGGCCAAACACCGTTCTGGCCGTATCGTGATCGAACTGCTCGACGATGGCGCGGGTATCAACCGTGAACGTGTTCGCCAGAAAGCCATCGACAACGATCTGATCAATTCTGAAACGCAGCTGACGGACGAGGAGGTCGACAACCTCATTTTCCATCCGGGCTTCTCGACAGCGGAAAAGATTACCGACGTTTCCGGTCGTGGCGTGGGTATGGACGTTGTGAAACGTTCTATCCAGGCACTCGGCGGTCGCATTGGCATCCAGTCCAAGCCGGGCGAAGGCTCCACCTTTACCATGAGCCTGCCACTGACACTGGCTGTTCTCGACGGCATGGTGGTTACGGTTGCTGGCCAGACACTGGTTGTTCCGCTGACGGCGATTGTGGAAACACTTCAGCCGGAAGCAGAATCGATCCATTCCTTCGGCGCCTCACAGCGGCTTATTGCAATCCGCGACGGGTTCTGCCCGCTAGTTGATGTTGGTCGCATCCTCAACTTCCGTGCCGACATGGCCAAACCAACCGAAGGGGTGGCTTTGCTGGTGGAATCTGAAGGTGGCGGTCAGCGCGCACTGATGGTGGACGCCATCCAGGGTCAGCGTCAGGTCGTGATCAAGAGCCTCGAGGCCAACTACACCAATGTTCCGGGCATTGCAGCAGCAACCATCCTTGGTGATGGCCGAGTGGCATTGATTCTCGACGTTGATGCGGTTGTTGCCGCTTCCCGCGGTCAGTCGCTCAACAGCGATCCAACACTGTCTGCTACGGGGTAAGAAAGAATGTCGAACACCGCAAAAAATCTATCAAATGGCTGGCGTGAACTGATCGCGTTTCGCATTGGTGATCAGGAATTTTGCGTCGACATCATGGGTGTGCGCGAGATCAGAGGCTGGACCAAAACCACGCCTCTGCCGCATGCACCAAGCTATGTGATTGGCGTAATCAATCTGCGTGGTGGCGTTTTGCCCATCGTGGATCTGGCTGCACGGCTAGGCTTCAAGCCGACAGAGCCCAGCGCCCGTCATGTGATCATTGTGGTGCAGATTGGCTCACAAACTGTGGGCCTCCTGGTCGATGCTGTATCGGATATTTTAACCGTCAACAGCGAAGATATACAACCACCGCCCGAAATGCCCTCGGACATGGAACAGAGAAGCGGCTATGCACGCGGCATTCTGTCAATTGAAAAACGCATGATTTGTTTGATTGAGCTGGATGTGCTCGTCGACGTAACGGAAAGTAAGGCTGCATGAGTACTTCTTTGGCAACAGATCAAAGATTGAATGGCAATGAGTGTCTTGCCAATGGCGAGTTTCCGTTGACGCGCCGTGATCTCAATGAAATTGCCAGCATGATCTATGCTGATGCAGGGATCTACCTGAACGAAAGCAAGGCGTCTCTCGTCTATTCCCGTTTGTCCAAACACATCCGCAAGCTTGGTCTCAGCGGCTTTCGTGAATATTGTGAATTGGTGTCGTCACCCTCTGGTGCTGCCGAGCGGCGTGAAATGCTCTCGCATCTGACCACGAACTTCACGCGTTTCTTCCGTGAAAATCACCATTTTGACCACTTGGCGAATGAAGTGCTGCCCGGGCTGATTGCAAAGGCAAAGGCCGGCGGACGCGTGCGTATCTGGTCGGCGGCGTCTTCGGACGGACAGGAGCCTTACTCCATCGCGCTGACGGTTATCAAGCAGTTCCCCAATGCCTTGGATTACGACTTCCGCATTCTGGCGACAGATATTGATCCCAAGATTCTGGCAATCGCACGGCAGGGGGCCTATGACTCCACTGCGCTGGAAACTGTGAACCCTGAAACGCGCCGCCAGTACTTCAAGGAAGTGGATATTGATGGCCGCAAGAAGTGGCAGGTGGATGACAAGGTCAAGCGTCTGATCACCTACAACGAGCTGAACCTGATGGCCCAGTGGCCGTTCAAGGGCAAGTTTGATGTGATTTTCTGCCGCAACGTGGTCATCTATTTCGATGAGCAGACACAGGTGAAAATCTGGAAGCGCTTTGCTGACCTGATGACGGATAACGGGCATCTTTATATCGGTCACTCCGAGCGCGTTTCCGGTCCTGCGAAGGATCAGTTCGACAATATTGGCGTCACGACCTATCGCTTCAACGGTCTTGCTCCTTCAAGGAGCGCAACATGACCCAGGCACGCGTACTTGTTGTTGACGATTCCCCCACAATGCGGGGGATTATTTCCGCAGTGCTGAGCGCTGATCCGGAAGTCAACGTGATTGGTCAGGCCGGTGATGCGCTCGAAGCGCGTGAAGCGATCAAGCGTCTTGATCCTGATGTGGTCACGCTCGACATCGAAATGCCCAACATGAACGGGCTGGAATTTCTGGAAAAGATCATGAGCCTGCGGCCCATGCCTGTGATCATGGTTTCCTCGCTGACCCATCGTGGCGCTGATGCGACTTTGGCGGCGCTTGAAATCGGTGCATTCGATTGTATCGGCAAGCCGGCCCCAGGCGACGCGCAGCCGTTTTCCGATTTGGCAGAAAAGGTGAAGGCTGCCGCAAGAGCCCGCGGACGTTATTTGCCTGCCGGTGGCTACAAGCGCGCGCCCACCGCTCCGCAGCCCGCAAATGCAAACAAGGTGAGCGACTATCGTGTTGGCCGCAAGATCGTTGCAATCGGCTCTTCTACAGGGGGTGTTGAAGCTCTGATTTCGGTTTTGCAGAACTTTCCGGCCAATTGTCCGCCGACGGTGATTACGCAGCATATGCCCGCGACATTCACAAAAAGCTTTGCTGACCGACTGAACAGATTGTGCGCTCCACAGGTTGAAGAAGCGACAGATGGTGCGCGTTTACAAATCGGTAAGATTTATCTGGCACCGGGTGGCGAACGTCACTTGCAGGTTGCCAATCAGTCGGCACCTTGCTGCCGTCTTCTGGACAAGGGGCCGGTCAATGGTCACCGACCATCGGTAGACGTGCTTTTTGATTCTGTTGCCGAGCTAGGCGGTCGAAATGCAGTTGGGGTTATCCTCACAGGCATGGGTCGTGATGGCGCAGCGGGTCTTTTGAAGATGCGCTACGCCGGTGCAAAGACAATAGGCCAGGACGAAAAGACCTGTGTTGTTTATGGAATGCCAAGAGTTGCCCATGAGTTGGGGGCGGTTGAGCGTCAGCTTCCCCTCGGTCTCATTGGTGAAGAAATATTAAAAATAACTGCCGCCCGCAAAGAAGGGAGCGAATGATGTCCATCGCCGAAAAAATCAAGGTCCTCGTTGTTGATGATCAGGTCACCAGCCGCTTGTTGTTGAGTGATGCGCTGACGCAGCTGGGTTTCAAGCAAATCACCGTCGCCAACGATGGGGAGCAGGGATACAAGATTATGTCCCAGGCACCACATCACCTGGTGATCTCCGACTTCAACATGCCGAAGATGGATGGTTTGGGCTTCCTTCAGGCCGTTCGTACAAACCCGCAAACGAAGAAGGCGGCATTTATCATTCTGACCGCCCAGGGTGACCGGGCACTTGTACAGAAGGCGGCGCAGTTGGGCGCGAACAACGTTCTGGCCAAGCCGTTTACAATTGAAAAAATGAAGGCGGCTATCGAAGCCGTGTTTGGATCACTAAAATGAATGTTGGCGTGGCGCCAAAGCGCGTGAATATTATTCAGGGCGAATACAAGGTATCCACGGATCCAGAAGTTGTTTTGACAACGATTCTCGGCTCCTGTGTTGCGGCTTGTATTCGTGACCCGATTGCTGGCGTTGGTGGAATGAACCACTTTCTGCTTCCCGGTAGTGCCGAGGCGATGGCCGCTGGTGGGGATGCAACGCGCTACGGTGTTCACCTGATGGAGCTTCTGATCAACGGCCTATTGAAAAAGGGCGCTCGTAAGGACCGCATGGAAGCCAAGATTTTTGGCGGTGCCAAGACGATAGCGAGTTTTTCCAATGTTGGTGCTCAGAATGCAGCGTTTGCAGAGCAGTTTTTGCGCGACGAAGGCATTTCCCTCGTTGGTGCCAGCACTGGTGGAGACCATGGGCGTAAGCTCGAGTTCTGGCCAATTTCAGGTCGCGCGCGTCAACACGCGCTGACAGGAGCGGAAACACAGCGCACCGTTGCTCTCGAGCAGCAGCGTCCTGCACCGGCTCCCAAGAAGACCGAAGACACATCAATCGAATTTTTCTGAGTGGAGTAAAGGGGCAACCACATGCGTTTGGACAAAGAAATGGGCGATATGCCCGGAGACGAATCGCTGCCCGAAGTTTTGATGCGTATCGTATCAGAGCTGCATGATGTTGCCTATTTGATTGAGCGGATGGAGCCGCAGATTTCAAGCTCTGAACATCCTGGCATTATGGATGAAGCCGACCGCGTAAAGGTCTTGCAAGGTATTGATTTAGCTGTGCAAAAAACACGTGGGCTTGCTGAGTTTATTGATACGATCACTGCAGCTATTCCCGAGGAGTGGCTGGTTGATACGACGATTGCGCTCAGTCTGGTTAAGCTGGCCGATATGCAAAAGGCGCTGGGGGCAGGTGCGCACCGGCATGGGCATTCACAGCCGATTTCCAAAGCGTCAGGTGATTTTGAGTTCTTTTGATTGAAGGAGGCTGTGTCCTCCTGACTGCTCGAAACGTTCGCGCAAGTTTCATTCCCTACTTTCCACACCGGCGGTATGATAATCGGCGGTGCGGGGCAGAATGAATCTGTTGAATCAACTTATGGCGGTCGGGCGCAATCTCTCGGGACTTGGACCCGCGAGGCTGGCTGCTCTTGGCGGCGTTGGCATTCTCTCAATTGCATTGATTTTGGGCGCAGCCATTTTTCTCAATAAACCCACCATGGAAACGCTCTATGTGGGGCTTGAAACAACCGACGCCAATCAAATCAGCATCGCACTGGCTGAAGCCGGTATCCCCTTTGAAACAAGCGCTGATGGCAGCACAATTCAGGTCGCTGTCGGCAAAACTGCCCAAGCACGCCTTTTGCTTGCCGAGCGTGGTCTGCCCAACAGCACGACTTCTGGCTACGAGCTTTTTGATCAGGTCGGATCGCTGGGCCTGACATCCTTCATGCAGGAAGTAACGCGTGTGCGCGCTCTCGAAGGCGAGATTGCCCGCACCATCCTGGCAATCAACGGCATTACCGCTGCGCGCGTACACATTGTGATGGCTGATGCCGGAAGCTTCCGCCGCGGAGCCCAGAAGCCGACATCCTCGGTCATGATCCGCGCTGGCGCCAGTGCCGGACGCAAGGCCGCCGTTTCCATCCGCCATCTGGTCGCAGCCTCTGTGCCGGGTCTCAGCCCTGACGATGTGACGGTTCTGGACTCGACAGGTCAGCTGCTAGCATCTGGCGAAGACTATGGTTCAGCAGGTGCCAACAAGTCGCTGAGCACCGAACAGCAGGTGCAAACCGATATTGAAACCAATATCGACAAGGCTCTGGCGCCATTCCTTGGCATGGACAACTTCCGTGCAAGCGTTGTGGCCAAGCTGAATACCGACGCTCAGCAGATTCAGGAGACAATCTACGATCCTGAATCGCGGGTGGAGCGCTCTGTAAGAGTTACCAAAGAAGCTCAGAAATCGCAGAGTGTGGAGGCCAATGCGGCGACCACCGTTGAGCAGAACGTTCCACAGGCTGATGCTGCTGGTGGTGGTGCTGCCAGTCCGACCTCTAACGACGAGGCCGAGAAAAAGGAAGAAACGACCAACTACGAGATTAACAGCAAAACGATCGCCACCGTTCGCAACACATATTCAATTGAACGTCTCTCGATCGCTGTGGTCGTCAACAGGGCGCGGGTACTCAAACTTCTGGGCGAAAATGCGGACCAGGCACAGATCGACGCCTACATTGAAGAAATGCAGAAAATCGTTCGCACGGCAGCAGCGCTGGATGAAGCGCGCGGCGACATGATTGAAGTCACCGTGATGGACTTCCTGGAAACAGAAATTCTGGACGATGCCGCTGCGGCTGGTGGACTTGCCGATACGATGACCCGCTATCTGGGAACGATGATCAACGCGCTGGCCTTTGTTGCGGTGGCATTCCTGATTGTCTGGTTTGGCTTCCGCCCGCTTGCGCGCTCCATGGGTGGCGGAGCGTTGGCGCCAGCGGGTGCTGCATTGCCGGGCATTGACGCGGAATCGGATTCGCTTGGCCTTGAACTCCCCGACTTTGCCCCGGCGGGTGTCGGCGGCCCCGGTGCCCAACTGATGGATGGTTTCGGTGCTGACTTTGGCTTTGACAGCACAGAGGATATCCTTGGCGGCGGCGTTGATGACAATGAGGGCGAATTCAACCGCAAGGTCAAACAGGGTCCTGAGCGCAGGTTGTCCAAGATGGTGGAAATCAGCGAGGAACGTGCGGCGAAGATTCTGCGCAAATGGGCAGTGGACCGCGCGGCGTAGAAGTTGCGAATCTCGTTTTGGGGCAGCCCTGATTACAGTTTGGTGACGATATCCAAGCCCGATTTCCCCAAATTTTGCTGGAATGTGAATGATCATTTCCATTCCGGGTGAAACTGGCCTACAAATAACGAGTCAGTTCAGAGCTGGCGCGATTTGGCGGAAATCGTGCTTCTGAAGCATTGCCTTTGTTATTCAAAGGCAAGCCTGCTCTGTTCGACCCCGGTTTTGCCGGGTACGAGGAACTCTGGAATTGGTCGCGATGGTCTACCATGAACCAAAACGGGAGTCGGAAAAGGGGCAGTTGAACGCAGTGTCTGCTACGGGGCGAACACAGGAACAACTTCTAATCCAACTTTCCGATGTGCAGGCTGAAAAAGAACTTGGCATTGGCCTTGCAGAACTTGCTGCGTATGCCGGAGCCCAGGGGTTTTTGCTGGCGCGCTATGATCTGGTTTCAGATCAAAGCCTTTCCAATGTCGTTTCCTCCAATTGGCCGTTCGATATTGTCAGGCGTATTGGTGGCGACATTCTGGAGGTTTGCGGGCGAACGACCGAGATTGACAAATGTACGCTCACGCTCCAGCCGGGGTTTGGCATGTTGCCGGACGACGTTGTCCTGCCCGCAGGTGTCGGTAGTCAATATTGCTGGATCGATTTTGTGGTGGGGCACTTGCGCTACCGCTTGATGTTCCTGCTCCACGAAGACATGATCGCCTCCGCAGAGCGGATTCGACAGGCGGGGCTGCTTGCATCCTATCTGGTGAGCACCGTTTGGTCGCAGAAAGTGTCTGCAGACCGCGAAGCTGACCTTACAGAGCGGGAGGTGGAATGTCTCTATTGGATTTCCGAGGGGAAAACGAGCGAAGAAATTGCATTGATTTTGGGGATTTCTCGCAACACGATCAATAATTACATTACAAGTATCATGCGCAAGACTGCGACACGTAACCGGCCTGAGGCGGTTGCTTATGCAGTGCGCAACCATCTGGTTTAAAGAGCCGGTGTTTTCGGAAGCAGGTTGATGATTCAAGGTGCAAAAAGCGGAGCGAAGGAGGATTGGCACAGCGGAATATCGCTGCCCAAGGACATTTCGCAGGCGCTTTTTCTCCTGCAGCAAAAAGCGGGCGCCCGTAATTATGCAGTTTTTCGTGCTGGTCGCAGGAGCCAGGGAGGGAACTGCAAAATTTCTGCTGTTGTTGATAATTTTACGGCGGAAAGCGTTGGCACTGCGGGGATACTCGAAGCATATGGCGAGCAATTGGCCGAGCATATTGAGCAATCTACCTTGCCTTTGCTTTGGAACGGCAGCGAAGATTCCAATACTGCTGAAACGCCGGATCTGAACCATTTTGTTACACGGCTGAAGGGGCGCACTTTGCCCTTCTCCGGCATTGCCCTGCCTGTTAAACTCGGTGCCGCTGGCAACGGGTACGTTGTCTTAACGTCTGCCTATCTCGATTTGAACGCAGATACGATTATCGAACTGCACTTGCAGGCGACCAGAACGCAAATTGCAATGTTGCAGAATGATATTCGCTACAGCAAAGCGTCTGAGCTTCTTTCCGAGCGTGAAATTGCGTGCCTGCAGATGGCTGGCGATGGTTTGACAAGTGAGGAAGTCGCAGAAAGGCTTGGTCTGTCGGTGCACACGGTGAATGCCTACCTGGGCGCGGCGACGACCAAACTTGATTCGGTCAACAGAATACAGGCCATCGCCAAGGCAATCCGCCTCGGCTATATCAACTAAAATACGAGAGGCTAATCAGCCGGAAGCTGTAGTCACCAGGGCCTTGACCCTAGAGCATTTCTAGCCGAAGCGTGTTCGCTTCGGCGTCGGACAATGCGGCAAAAACAAACAGATAGAGC
>JBNKQT010000193.1:0-4658 GCA_050297115.1 Ensifer sp.
TATTGCGCTTTGTAAAGCGCGCCATCAGGTAAGGCGTCATGGCGATTACAACAATTTCCGTTGCCGTTTTCACTGAAAATGCAAGGCCCGGCGCAAAGGTCGGCAAGCCCACTTCCAGCGTGTAAAATAGCGGCAGCGCGCTAAAACACAGGCTGTGCGCGGTGGAGAGAAGAAAACAGGCAGACACCGCCTGCCATAGCGGCAGGTTAAAAGACGTATCGCCCGCGCCCTCAGCCTTTTGCTCCTTGGGTGCGCCGGTCAGATCGCGTGGTACAACAAATGCTGTGATTATCAGGCGGGCCAGGCCCAAGCCAAAAGCGGCGAGAAACACCTGCTTCACGCCCACTGCATCAACCAGCGAGAATGAAACCGCCGGGCCAATCATCCAGGCAGTCGAAGTTGTTGCCCGCAGATAGGCATTAAATTTCGACCCATCAATGGAGGCCGTATCGGCATAGCGGCGGCCAAAGGTGAACATGACCGCCATAAAGGTACTTGAGAGGCTAAAGCCCAAAGCGCCAACGGTTAGCACCAGCCAGTAGTCAGGGAAGAAATAGAGCGCCGCACTGGCCATCAGATAAGCGATTGCAGACCCAAGGATGAACGGAAAGAACCGTGCACCATCATCCAGCCATTTGCCTGCCATGCGATTCATGGAGACTGTCAGCAAAACCAAAAGACCGGAATACAGGCTGATCCGCCAAGGCTCCTCCCCCAGCCCCTGGACAATGTAATAGGGCATAAAGGGCACAATCATCGCCGTGGAAATTGTGCCAATGAGGAGAAGGAACAGTAGCGCCAGAACACGACTGTCTTTGAAAATTTCCATCAAATATCCGTATGAAAACCGTCAGGAATGAAATACCGAATGCGTCCGGCAATGTTTCAACCAGAGCAAGGAATACACAAATAACGATTATTGATGGAGTTTTTGTGTCGTCACGCGCGCATTGCCCGTTGACGGGCACGTGACGACACACAATGCTGTGGGGAAAACGTCTCCCCTCGTTACCGCTCCAGTGCCTTCAACAAACGCAATACATCTTGCGAGGCGGCCTCAACCAAGCTGATTTCGCGCAGGGCAGCGTCCACATTACCCTCATTGTAGAGTTTTACAGCGTTGATACCGTGCTGATGGACCAGCGCATGCGGCTCCTCAAGCTGCTGGAAGGCAGAGTTCGAGCGGATCATCGGATCATCAACCTGATAGTACCATTTGCCCAGGCGGCAGGATTTGTGGTCAGCCAATTCATTGGCCTTGAGCCCCTCTTTGCCAACCACCATATTGGCAAGGCGTTTCTTCCAAATCACATGATCCGACTGCGCCAGACGGATAATCTTGCTTGGGAGATTATAGTGTGCAATGCGGCCAACCTGTTTGGTGATAACCTGCTGCGCGCTATCCATAGCATCAATAATGTGCTCAAGCGCGTCCGTGGCGTTCTTGGAGCTTTCAGCCGTTGAGGCTATGCCGCGCGCGACCTCGTCCGAGGCAAGGCGTTGTTGACGCAGGGCTTCCGATGTCTGGCCCGAAAGGTCCGTAATCTCGCCGATACGCTGGCTCATGTCCTTGATCGCATTTTCCAGCTCTGCGACAGCGCTTTTGCCGTCTGTGGCGGCCTCAGAACTTTCCGCCATGGCTGACACCACACCCTCGGTGCCTGATCTCAGGCGGTTCACGATGCCGGCAATTTCTTCCGTAGCACCGGTAGTCCGGTCGGAAAGCGTTTTTACTTCAGCGGCAACCACCGCAAAGCCACGGCCAGCGTCGCCTGCGCGGGCAGCTTCCACGGCCGCATTGATCGCAAGAAGGTTGGTTTGAGAGGCAATCTTGCGAATATTCTGCGAAATATCCTCGATCTGCCCTGCGAGTTCCTGAATAACCCCAATGCTTTCGTTGGTATTGCTCACAGCAGCCGAAATCGTATCTATGCGCTCGGATGCCTTGGTGGCAGCGCTCACACTTGTTTCCGCCGTCTTGCTCGCCGCCTTCGCGTCAGAGAAAATCTCTTCGCCATGTTTCTCCATTTCACCAACAGTTGCGGCCATTTCTTCAGCGGCGGCAGCGATATTTTGCGACTGGCGATCAACGCCGCGCAAATCATGCAGCAGATTGGCAGACATGACCGCCGTTTCATTCATATTGATTGAAATATCAACAACATTGCCCAGCTCATCACTGCAGCGCTGTTCCATCATGTCAAGCAATTTGCCTACAGCTTGGGAAACCGCATCGCGACCGCTTGGGCGACGCATGAAATCGCCTTCCGTTGCAGCCTGCAAGCAAGCCAAAAGTTCATCCGTATCACTTTCAGGCCTGTCAAAAACCTGATCAATCGCTGCCACTGCAGACATATTTTCACCCCTAAGCTTTCAGTGTCATTCACCCACGACACATAACGCCCTCAAAGTCACACGAGTGTGGTTAATCAATCGCTAATTCGCTTTGTTTTGCTCAGTTTTTATGCACCGGTTGCATGTCCAAAACCCATGGTTAATGTGGGGTAGGTGATTCCTGCTCTGACAGGTTTGATACAATCGATGGAAAACCGATATGTCCTTTTTTCCCGTAGATGATCCAACCCCTGGCAATGCTGCTGAAGTGGATGTAGTCGAACAGCTGATTATTCCGCGAACCAGTGATATTGGCGCCTTTGAGGTACGCCGGGCACTCCCCTCGGCGCGGCGACGCATGGTTGGACCATTTATCTTTTTTGATCGTATGGGCCCTGCCCTGCTGCGCGCCGACCAAGCCATGGAAGTGCGCCCGCATCCTCATATCGGCCTTTCCACGGTAACCTACATGTTTGACGGACAAATCAAGCACCGCGACAGCCTCGGCGTGGAGATGGTGATTGAGCCGGGGGACGTAAACCTGATGACGGCGGGCAAAGGCATTGTGCACTCCGAACGCAGCCCGGAAAACCTGGTAGGCAAGGAACACTCTGTCTCTGGTCTGCAAACATGGCTCGCACTTCCAATCGGCAAGGAGGAAATTGACCCTGCCTTTGCGCATACAGGCAAGAGCGAGCTTCCCACATTCGAGGCTTCAGGGGTCAACGGACGTCTTATCATCGGTTCTGCGGAGGGCATGACGTCTCCTGTGCAGCTACCAACAGACACGCTTTATCTGGATATCCAATTGCAGGCGGGCTGCACTTATCAGTTAAAACCTGAATGGGAAGAGCGCGCGGTCTACGTGTTGGAAGGTGCCATCAAGGCGGGTGACACCTGGTATGAGCCAGACCAGTTGCTTGTGCTGAAGCCCGGTTTGCCGCTTGAATTCAAAGCCGGGCATACCCCAACACACCTGATGTTTTTTGGTGGAGATGCGATGGATTCCAAGCGCTATATCTGGTGGAATTTCGTTTCCTCCTCCAAGGAACGCATAGAACAGGCCAAGGAAGAATGGCGAACAGGAAAATTCGATATCGTACCCGGCGATGAAGAGGATTTTATTCCCTTGCCAGACAATTGACACGATCTTTGTGTCATTCACCGGCTTTCTACCTTGCCGGAAATTGATTTTGACAGTATGCCCCCACACTGGTTTATTGCCTGAAAAGGTTTCAGTTTGACTCAGCGCCCAGTGACACCGCTTCTGGATCGTGTTCGATTCCCCGCGGACCTCAAGGAAATCGACGACAAGGATCTCGTACCCTTGGCGGAAGAGTTGCGCGCAGAAATGATTGATGCTGTTTCGCAAACGGGCGGTCATTTGGGTGCTGGCCTCGGCGTTGTGGAACTGACGCTGGCAATTCACAAGGTTTTTGACACACCGGAGGACCGGCTGATCTTCGATGTGGGGCATCAATGTTACCCCCATAAGATTCTGACCGGACGCCGCGACCGTATGCGCACAATACGAGCCGAAGACGGGCTTTCCGGTTTCACCAAGCGGGGCGAGAGCGAATATGACCCATTTGGCGCAGGTCATTCGTCTACATCCATTTCCGCAGGCCTCGGAATGGCCGTTGCCTCTGAGTTGAAAAACAGCGACCGCAAGGTGATCGCCGTCATCGGGGATGGCGCCATGTCTGCGGGCATGGCATTCGAGGCACTAAATAATGCTGGTGCGCTGGATGCACGCCTGATCGTGATCCTCAATGATAACGATATGTCCATTGCCCCGCCAACGGGCGCGATGAGCGCCTATCTCGCACGTCTCGCCTCTGGTCGCACTTATATGGGCATTCGCGAATTCGGCAAGAAACTGACGGCCTATCTGGGCAAGAAGGTTGATCGCGCGATTACTCGCGCCGTTGAGCATGCGCGCGGTTATGTGACCGGCGGCACCATGTTCGAAGAGCTTGGTTTTTACCATGTCGGGCCTATTGATGGTCATTGTTTCGATCACCTTCTGCCCGTGTTGCGTAATGTGCGCGACAATGCGGAAGGTCCGGTTCTGATCCATGTTGTGACCCAAAAGGGCAAGGGCTACGAGCCCGCCGAGAAAGCAGCCGACAAGTATCACGGTGTAAGCAAATTCGATGTGATCACCGGCACGCAGGCCAAGGCCAAATCGAATGCACCGAGTTACACATCTGTTTTCGGCGAAACACTGGTACAGGAAGGCAAGCTGGATGACAGCATTGTCGCCATCACCGCCGCCATGCCATCCGGCACAGGCGTTGATAAATTCGCCCGTGAATTTCCCG
>JBNKQT010000194.1:0-3323 GCA_050297115.1 Ensifer sp.
GTCGTCCGGCGAACCGCCGAAGAGTTCAACATTGTATGGGCCATCGCCGAAACGTTCTTTCAGGCCGTTAACGAGCGACGTTGCCTGCTGCACACCAACCTTGAAGTTGTCGAATGTGGCGTAGTAGTCAACGTTGCCGGAGTCGCGGATCAGGCGGTCATAGGCGATCACCTTGATGCCGGAAGCGGCAGCATTTTCCAAAGCGTTGGAAAGCGTGGTGCCGTCGATGGCGGCAATCACGAGAACATCTACACCCTTGGTGATCATGTTTTCGATCTGTGCCAGCTGGTTTGGAATATCATCTTCAGCATATTGCAGGTCGGCTTCATAACCGGCAGCGGTGAATTGCTCCACCATGGAATTGCCGTCAGAAATCCAGCGTGCGGATGATTTGGTCGGCATGGCAATGCCGATGGAACCCTTGTCAGCAGCGAATGCCGGTGCTGTCAGTAGCCCGGCGCCAAGCGCCATGGACGCGAGAATAGAGATCAGTTTCTTCATTATGTCCCTCCCTTTGGAAACAAATTACGGCCATAACAACAGGGCCGTGGATGACTGTAATCCCACGCTAAAACTAGAGAAGAGGTGACATAACATTCAAATGCATATATTGACAATCAGCATACCAAAAATGGTATATGAGTGGGCAGACAATGCAAAATCTTCAAAACCGCCTGCAATTGCGCGATTACAGGCTCATCCGTGCGATTTATGATACCGGCCAGCTGGGGCTGGCGGCTGAGCGGCTTTCCATGACACAGCCAGCGGCCTCCAGGCTTTTGACACGCATTGAAAATCTGGCAGATACGACGCTTTTTCTGCGCCATCCCAAAGGCATGACAGCAACGCCAACGGGTGAAATCATGGCGCAAGGCGCTGCAGCCATTCTCAACAGTATCGAGCATACGTTAAGCGATGCAGCCGCCTTTGCCGGCGGGCGGGCGGGCAGCGTGCGCGTCGGTTCAGTTAGTGGTGGTGCGGTGGCTTTTGTCGTGCCTGCGGTTCAGACGTTGAAAGAGCAGGCCAAAGGCGCCGACATTTATGTGGATGTGGCGCCATCGCATCCGTTGATTGAGCGGCTGATGAATGGCGAATTTGACTTTGTGCTGGCGCGTTTGCCCGCAGAATTCAACTCCCGTCAATTCACCATTCGCAGCGGGCGGGCAGAGGTGATCCGTTTTCTGGTGCGGGCAGAACATCCGCTCGCTGGGCGGCGCAATCTCTCCATGCACGAGCTTGCCTGCTATGAGTGGGTGCTGCAGCCGCCCAATACGCCGCTCCGGCAGGTGATTGATGAACGCTTCATTCAAGAGGGGCTGGAAACACCGGGTGAGACGGTTATTACAACATCATTGCTGATGACTATTGCCTATCTGGCAAGTTCGGATGCGATCGCACCGGTGGCAACGGAGGTATCGGAGCTTCTGGGAAATGATACCTTCGGCGGGCGTGTAGCGCCGCTGCATCTGGCGGGAGATGCTATTTCCGTTGTGCCCTATCACCTTATTTCGCGCAAAAGCCATATTATGAACCCATTGGCGAGCAGGTTGCACGATTTGGTTTTTTCGCTGGTTTCGGGAGTAAGCTGAATGCGGCTGGCGGCTGTCTTGAATATGCAGGGTGGAACTTTACGCACGCTGGATTCCAGCGATTTCATCACCCATGTCAAACGGGCTTTCGCTGAAGTTGGCGATGATGTGGAAGTGATGATGGCAAATGGGGGAGATTTGCCAGAACTTCTGGAAGAGGCATTTGAAAATGACGACTTCAAGGGTGTTTTGGTTGCTGGTGGCGATGGCTCAATTTCTCTGGCGGCATCCTTGGCATGGCGCAGCGGCAAACTTTTGATCCCTGTGCCTGCGGGCACGATGAACCTGTTTACACGCAGTTTTCAAATTCCCGCCGATGTTTATGAAGCGGTGCATGCGCTTGCGCAGGGTCGTGACATGCAATGCGATATTGCAACGGCAAATGATCAACCCTTCGTGCATCAGTTTTCTGTGGGGCTACATCCCAAGCTGGTGCGCATGCGCGCCTCAATTCCCTATCGTTCACGCATCGGAAAAATGCTGGCAAGCACGCGGGCGGCCCTTTTTGCGTTTCGTAAAATCCGACCGGTCAAGGCCAGCATTAAGCTTGTGAATGATGAGATCGAAGAGGCCGATTACGGGCTTATTGCGGTATCCAATAATCTTTATGGGGCCGGGCACCTGCCTTTTGCTGATCGCATGAATGGTGGAAAGCTGGGGCTCTACACCGTCCCTCCGATGCCGTTTTCCGGTCTGGTGGCGCTGGCGCTCGCGGTAATGGGTGGCCAGTGGAAGCGCCATCCTGACATTAGTGTGAAGACCGCACAGCAAGTGAAACTGGAGTTCGCGGACAACAAGAAAAAGCTCCGCGCATCGGTGGATGGCGAGTTGCGACTATTTGATAAAAACGTCGCACTGAAGATTCATGAAAAGGCATTTACCGTGCGGATACCGGATCACAGTGATTTAGGCTGAGCCGCGCTCTCGATGTCAGCCAGACGCCCGCGAGCGTCACACCAAGTCCCAAAAACATGGAAATTGTGAGCGGTTCTGAAAACAGGGCCCATGCCCAAAGCATTGTCACAGGCGGGCTGAGATAAATGACAGCGCTGACCCTGGATGCCGGATAAACCCGCAGGCAGAGATAATAGACTGTGTAGCACATGAATGTGGCAACCAGGACGAGCCAGGCAATGCCGATGACAAAAGTCTGCTCCAATGGCGGTAGCAGACCGCCCTGCAGCTCTGCGACAGGTGCGAAAAACACCGCACCGCTCAGGAACTGGATGCATAGGCTCTGGTGAACCGGCATATTGAAGCCACCGATGCGCTTTTGCGCTACCGTAGCCAACGCAAAAACCATCATGGAGGCGACCGTCAGCCAGTAAGCCCAACGCGGTGCATCGCCAATGCGCAAGCTGTCATAGGAGACAATGAACACGCCGGTGATTGCAATTGCGGTTCCAGCCCATTGAACGCGGGTTATCCTCTCACTGAGTACAAAGTGGGAGAGCACGGCAATGGCAAGTGGAACCAGATCGGAAATGAGAGCAACAAGGCCGGTTGGTACGCGCTGCTCAATCGCCAGAGCAAAGCCACCGAGATAAAGAAACACGATCATGAAGCCGAACCACACCTGTTGCAGGATCGCCCGCGTTGTGAGGCTGGGGCCGACAAACAGCGCAAAAGGCAAAAGCACGATGCCGGAAATGAAGGCGCGCCAGAAGAGAACCTGAGCCACACTTGCGTGTTCGTTGGCATAGCGGATGCCGACGAATCCGGAACTCCAGCCAA